>CAMAVL010000181.1 GCA_945861735.1 Chlamydia trachomatis | reverse complement strand
CTTCCTGTTCGTCAGGTCAGCATTTTGTGTACGGCTTTCTTCAGATTCCACCTCGCGATGGACACCCTTGCCTTCTCTAACGGTTCTCCTTACTAGAGCCCGTAAGGGACTTTCACCCTCTAGATTAGCGACATACCGGTCGCACGGGGCTAGTATTGGCCAATACAACCCCATTTGCGATCTTCGAACCGCTTAGGCTTTCACGCCAAAAAAAGTTTTTGTCTAATGTGACTTTGTCAAGTTAAGCTCCTCTCGCAGATAAAACCTCAGAAAAAGTTACAAAGTCGAGTTGATATCAAGTCATTGATTTTTTGGTTCAAATAATTTAAGTATTTAAGCTTTTCTAATCTATCAAAACCTTGTCGTGTACAAAGTAAACTTTAATTTAGACAGACCCAAAGTGTTTAAAATTAATAAGATCTGTTTTTGCATCTATGCTTGTCACAAATGAAAAAATCGATTAAAATGCTTTTCAATCAATGAAGCTAAAAAGGTCAAAAATCATGTTAGATGTCAGCGTTCAACGTAAAAACAAGGTCTGCTTAGACGATTACGATTATAAGCAAGATATTGAAAACCGCTTACTGATGGCTCAGTTTACATCGACCGATCTCAACGTATTAGAAGAGATCCTCTATAGCTCAATTAATATCCCCATTCGCAAGCTCTCAAAAAGTTTAAGTCTCGAAGAAAAAGAGATCCTGCCTGTTTTGCAGGTTTTAAGTAAAACCGGTCTATTTACCTTTGAAGGTGATTCAATTGTCGTCGATAAAGACGTGCGTAAATATTTCGAATCCCAAATTCTAAAATTCGATCCCGACTTTAAACCAGGAATGGACTTTTTACAGAATTTATTAAAAAAAGCGCCCATTCACATCCTTCCTATTTGGTATTCAATCCCACGCACCTCAAATAATATTTTCGATTCGATTGTAGAGAAATATCTCTTAACGCCGCAAATTTTCAATCGCTATTTGATGGAGCTCAATGCTGGAGATGCTCTCTTTACAGGCATTCTCAAAGAGGTTTACCAAGCGCCTGATTTTAAAGTATATGGCAAAGATCTCATTGAGAAGTTCTCCCTCACACGTGAGCAGTTTGAAAAGGCCCTTCTGACTTTAGAATTCAATCTCGTCTGCTGCCTTGGCTACACAAAAATAGATGATGAGTGGAAAGAGGTTGTAACCCCTTTTTATGAATGGAAAGAATACCTAACATTTTTGCGCAATACAGAAGCAACATCTATTGTGAATACATCAACAATCGAACGATTTCGCCCGCTCGATTTTTCCTTTATTGAAGATCTGCATGCGATTCTCTCCATGGCAAAAAAACAACCCTTAGCACTCAATCCCGATAAGACTCCGCAAGAGTCTCTATTGCCAACAATCGCAGCTCAACTTACTGGCTTCAAAGAAAACGCCCCTGCGATCCTTCCCTACTTAAATAAACTCATTTCCAAACTCCGATTGCTTAAATTAGCAGAAGTTGTCGATGGACGTCTCTATGTCTTGGATTCAGCTAATGATTGGCTATCAATGAAGCCAGAAGCTAGAGGGATGTTTTTATATCGTCATCCACTTAACCAAATTGATTCGAATACAGTTCCCATTGAATTATGTACAGAAAGAGCTATCCGAGAAGCGGAAAAAAGTGTTATAAGAGTGCTCAATTCAGGCTGGGTATACTTTGACGATTTTATGCAAGGCGTCATTGCTCCTTTAAGCGCCGAATCGAGTATTCTTTTAAAACATCTTGGTAAAACATGGAAATACGTGTTGCCAAAGTATACAGAAGATGAACTCAGCTTAATTAAAATCATCGTACTAGACTGGCTATTTCAAATCGGAATCACCTCTGTAGGTATTCACGAAGGAAAAGACTGTTTTTGCGTTACCCCATTTGGACAATCGATTTTTGGAAGATAAAAGGTCTATGTATGGCGAAAAAATCCGATTCTGAGCTTGTTTCAAACAGAAAAGCTCTTCATGACTATGAAGTTCTTGAAACATTCGAATCGGGAATCGTTCTTACTGGAACAGAAATCAAGTCCCTTCGCAATCATGGAGGCAGTCTTCAAGATGCCTACGTGCTCGTCTCTGAAGGGGAAGTCATTTTAAAAAACTGTTCGATTGCACCTTATCGTTTTGGAAATCTCTATAATCATCAAGAGCGTAGAGATCGAAAGCTCCTGTTGCATAAACGAGAGATTCTTAAACTCAAAAGCCTCGCCCAAGAAAAGGGCCTTGCCCTGATTCCCTTAGCCATGTATCTCAAGGCTGGCATTGCAAAAGTTAAAATTGCTTGCTGTCGCGGTAAAAAAAGCTATGACAAACGCGCCGCTCTTAAAGAAAGAGAGCACAACAGAGCGATGGATCGCGCGATGCATGATAGGTCGGAATAGATCTACAAAGCTTAAGTTATGCAACGATAAAGCAACTCTTTTTCTGTAAATTCGATTTCCTCCTTCTTTTCCTCTCGTAGTTATTCGTTAACGTTTTTCTTGCTGTAGAACCCTTTGTCCATTACGTAGTGAATGGTCTTTACCTCCAAAGCTTTAAAGGTCTTTAGAAGATTATGCAATAGACTTCTTGCATAACCTCTTCTCCGTGCCCTTGCCCGGATAAATTCTTTATACAAAAGGACGCGAATTATTGATTCGTATAGTATCCATGTTGGTTAAAATGGCTCAGAAAAAATACTAATCGGGCAAGGGCACGCACACGGGCATACGCATCAATCTAAGCCTCCACAAACTGTTTATTTTCAGTGCCTTTAGTGTATAAACATTCGAAAGAAATACCCAGCTCTACAGAGGCTTGGGTAGTTTTCCGTTTGCGTTTATCTTTGCACAACGTCTTTAAGACTTCTTCCATTAGAATAGATATGGATTTACAACTTAACCCATTCATAATAATTTCGCCGATCTTGTTGCCCTGCTTAAGCCAATTGACAATTTTATGCAGGCTAATTTCTCTTCCTAATTGCTGAGCAACCCAATCAAATATCTTGTAAACCATATTGACCACGACGATTGAAATTAGTTTTG
>CAMAVL010000180.1 GCA_945861735.1 Chlamydia trachomatis | reverse complement strand
CTGTCCAATGCCGTGGAAGATCGGATCGTAGGAGCCGTTGACTTCAAGTTTTAGGTAATTGTAGATGGTGGCAGAGACTCTAGCTTCTGCTCCAATTGCATTTTGTCCTTCGTTGTAAAAATAGTAAGGGCCGGCGGCTGTATAAAAGTGAACATGTTTCATTTTTTTGAAATGGTAGCCAGCTTCTAGGTTTAGGCCGCGCATCGCAAATTCTTGTTTGCTTGATAAAAAGGCGTGGTGCTCTTTGAAGTGGGAAAATTTGGTGTTGAAGAAAGGGCTTTTTTTCTTACCGACAGGAAGATAGCCATTAAGTCTAATATCCCAAGCTTTGCCAAGTGCTTCGAGACCACAAGCTACTTGGTTGTAATGAAAGCGATGGGTTTTGCGGTAGTCATAGTAGGAGTTAATGCCATAGACCCAAGAAGGAGCGATGTAGCGTAAGCCCATTCCTGCATTTACAGCTGGAAGGCCGTTATTAAAGATGTGGAATCTAGCATCGACGAAAGGGACAAGGGAGTGCATGGGTTGATTGGATGCGACAAAGAGATCGACAGAGGTGTACCCTTGGCCGTATCCAATCCCTTTGGATTCGATATGACGAAGCGCAGCGCGATGAGGTGCTGGCGCATTTTCGCATGTGTCTTGAAGACCTTCAGCTGTGATAAGGGTGAGCGAGGTGAGCGCAAGAAGGGAAAACATCAGGGTGTCACGAGGCGTAGGAGCTCCAAATCAAGGTTTATTAGCTGTTTTTAAAGATATAATTGACGGGGGGGGGTAAGTCAAAGGAAATCGATATCTTGAAAATTTAGGAACAACTCGCTCTTAAACATTCTTCAAAGTGGGGCTGTAGCTCGGGATAGTTTTTTTCGATCCAGGTTTTAAGGATCTGAGTCGTTCCTGGAATGAGTGTTTTATAGGTGCCATTTTTTGCAGAGAGGGGATCGAGTTTCATTGTGCCGATATCGATCTGGACGGCTTTGTCTTTGATGATGCCAAAATTTTTATGGATTACAGGGTCGTTGTCGACAATTCCTTTTTTGCCCAAAGTTTCGAGCAGAGAAAAAATTAAGGAGAGGACGTTTTGAGCGCCTGGGATGTCTCCATTGGCCATGAGTTCTGTGATGCGGGAATAAATAAGACTTGCTCTTTTTTGGATCATAAAATTTGTCTTATCTAAGTCGATGAGGTGCATGTCTCCGTCTTTATAGAAAACTGTGAGTTTTTTATTTAAGTTGTGCGAGCGGTTGAGATGGGCGTAGAGGACCCCTGTTTCTTCTTTAAGTTCATAAACGCCAATTTTGCAGGCATTAAATGTGTTAATTCTTCTTTGTTTACGAACTAGAAAATCTTTATAGTATGGATTAAAAGAAACAGGAACAAAGCAGAGCCATGAGGTGGGACGAAATTTTCTCTGTTTTAAAAACTTAATGACGTATTTTTTGTCCTCCGACAGAAAGACGGCCGCCTGCGTTCCTTTATTAAAAAAAGTGAAGTTTTGATCGAGGATTTGATCGACTTTTTTTTGTTCGGAGGCACTTAAAGTCGGAAGTTCCCATTCAGAGGAATTAGGAAAGGAGGTCTCAAGGCGAGAGGCATGAAATTGTTTGCCTGTGGGATGAAATAGGGAATCGAGCCCTATGAATGCAAGGATTGGAAGAAGGACAAAAAGGAGAAAGCGTGTGAGTTTTTTTTGCATAATGCATCAATTGTGCCATGTTTTAGTTTTTTTGAGAAGATAAATGATTGCTGAAGAGTCTTCAATTCCTTGATTGATGGAAATGCGCTCTGCTTCTTTCAAAAGGCTTCCGAGTTTTTTCCCGGGAAGGACTCCTTCTTTAATGAGGTGTTCGGCGCGAACAACGGGGTTGTGAGTTTGGATGCAATGAATGGCTTTATGTAGCTGAGTTTGATGGAGAATGTGTTTTTTTAAAAAGAGGTCTCTTTTTTCAGGGATTATATGCGCTGCAAAAATTTCGATGCAAAGTTTGGCATCGGGATTGGCGTAAAAATAAGCCCATTCTACTTTTTCTAAATCGTTTTGCCACTTTTCTGGCATGTTTAGGAGCTCTTTTGCATGATGAAAAAAGGCTGCAAATGCTTTTTCTTGACCGGATAACTTGAGATAGTCGCAAAGATTGAGCAGGTGCTGTAACGAGGATCCCGGAAATAATTCGAGCAGTTCTGCAATTGCGGGAGCATTTGGCGGGTAGATGGCCAGTGGCTCTAGGCGTCTCTCTATTTCTGTGAGAGGGACTCCTTTAAGAGAGGGGAAGATGGTCGGTAAGAGATTGAGCTGATGGAGCAGGATCAATCCTCTATCGAAATGAACAAATCGAGACATTTTTTTAAATTCTTGCCAGATCCGCTCGATGGCAACAGAGGGAAGAAGGGTATCCGCATGGGCAATAATTGCTTGGACAGTTTCCTCTTCAATTGAAAAGTCAAGGCGTGTTGCATAGCGGATGGCGCGCATCATTCTCAAGCGATCTTCTAAAAAGCGGTCATGGGGATTTCCAATGGCGCGGATGATTTTTCTCTCAATATCTTTTTGTCCATTTACAAAGTCATACAATGTGTTTTGAAGAGGGTCATAGAACATGCCATTGATTGTAAAGTCGCGTCTTTGGGCATCTTCCTCTGGAGTCGCGGGATCTATTCCTGTGGGTCTTCTTCCATCGACATAGCCTCGGTCTTTGCGGAAAGTGGCGACTTCAAATTGGTGACCGTCCATTACGACAATCACGATGCCAAAGGCAACGCCTACCGGAATTGTTTTGGAAAAGAGTTTTTGAACCTCTTCCACTGAGGCGCTTGTGGCAATATCGATATCATCGGATTTTCGCTGCATGAGAAGATCTCGGACCCATCCACCCGCAAAATAGGTGGTGTGTCCGGCATCGGAGAGCGTCTTAACAATGGCTGTAGCAAACGGTCTAGTGGGCATACATTTAGTATAAATTAAAGGGATTTAAAGTCGAGATTGTATACCCAACTCGGTCAGCAACTTGGAATTTGGACCGCGCCAAAGCCCCGGGGATCGTCGATCTTAAGTCGCCCCATATTGTTAATATGGGGCGACTTAAGATCGATGATCCGCGGGAGCTTTCGCGCAGGTCCAAATCCAAGTTC
>CAMAVL010000179.1 GCA_945861735.1 Chlamydia trachomatis | reverse complement strand
TTTTTTGATTTGGCTCTCCCGTTGAGAGGCTAAGGAGCGATTGGATTGAGATTCTCGAAATACAATACTCTTTGGACTTGAAATGCGAAAAAACCGAGCTCCTTTAGTCCCGTTTTTATGAGCTTCGAAGCGGCGTTCTAAGTCATTTGTAATTCCAGTATAGAGAGTGCCTGATTGCGCTTCAATGATGTAGACTTCCCATTCGGATTCTTTCACAAATCATAAGCCTTTGAAATATTTAAAGACTTATGATTTAACGCGTTCAGCACAATCCTGTAAAGGATTTTATTTTCTATAGGAATTTCGGTTGTTTTGCCCTCTATTGCCTTGGTTTTGATGTCTTGGAGGGCCTCTAAATGGCTGACGGCTTCCGTTAGGGATGGGTTCTGCCTTAATGGAGGGATCGACTTCGTAGCCCGGAACCACCACTTGGGCGATTTTTTGTTTCAGAAGAGTTTCGATGTCTCTTAGCAACTTATGCTCATCGATGCATACAAGAGATAGTGCAGCTCCAGTATGGCCAGCGCGTCCAGTTCTTCCAATTCGGTGGATGTAATCCTCTGGAACATTCGGCAGTTCAAAGTTAATCACATGAGGCAATTGGTCAATATCTAGGCCTCGTGCGGCGATATCTGTAGCAACTAATACGCGCACTTCTCCCTGTTTAAAATCAGAGAGGGCCTTAGTGCGAGCCGATTGGCTCTTGTTGCCATGGATGGCAGCTGATTTAATGCCATCGAGCTCAAGTTTTTCAGAAAGTCGATTGGCGCAATGTTTAGTACGAGTAAATACCAAGACTTGACTCCAGTTGCCAGAGCTAATGAGATGCGAAAGAAGATCCCGTTTGCGTTTGTTGTCTACTGGGTAAACGAGTTGAGATACGGTCTCCGTAACGGTATTGTGCTTCACGACCTCGATTCTTTTTGGGGCATTTAAGAGTTTGTCCGCAAGAGCCTTAATTTCTGTTGAGAAAGTTGCAGAAAATAAGAGATTTTGTCGTTTTTTAGGGAGCAATGCCAGGAGTTTACGGATGTCATTGATGAAACCCATATCGAGCATTCTGTCCGCTTCATCGAGAATTAAGATTTCAATTTTTGATAAATCGACCGTTTTTTGTGAAACGTGGTCTAAAAGGCGCCCCGGTGTAGCAATAATGATATCGACTCCGCTGCGCAGGCTCTTAATTTGAGGGTTAATATTGACTCCCCCAAAAATAACGCACGATTTTAGGGGTAAGTATTTTCCATAGGTCGTGATGTCTTCTCCTACTTGAGCTGCTAATTCGCGAGTCGGAGCTAAAATAAGAGCGCGAGGGGACTGTTTTTTAGAGGAAGGGGCCTTGCTTAGGATTTGGAGCATAGGCAGAGTATAGCCTGCCGTTTTTCCTGTTCCCGTTTGAGATCCGGCCATAATGTCATTCCCTTCGAGAATCAGAGGAATTGCTTGTTTTTGTATGGGGGTAGGTTCGCTATAGCCCTCTTCTGAGACAGATCGGAGCAATTCAGTTAATAAACCAAGTGTTTCAAATGACATAATGCCTATAGGTTGTAATTTAAGTTTAGTTTTAGTAGCAATGATAAAGCAAAATGTAGAAAAACTCAACCAAATTGGGCCTGCCTTTCATGAAAATGTTTCTTTTATGAAAAAAATACGGTTTTAAAAAAATATTCTTGCATAGATTAAAGGAAACTTTTACAAAAGTTATATAGAAGATGTAGAAGGGGAAGGTTCCAGTCTTCAAGTCTTAAAAACCAGGAAAAGGGTAAAATAGTATGGCCAAAAAGAAAGCAATAAAAGCCGCAAAGAAAAAAACAGTTAAAAAAACAGTTAAAAAAACAGGTGCAAAAAGAAAATCCGGATTAACCCAGATGATGTATTCTGTATCTACTGAACTGCAAAATGTAGTTGGTGCAAAAAAATTAACACGTCCTCAAATCGTGAAAAATTTATGGGTTTATATCAAGGCTCATAAATGTCAGGATACGAAAAATAGACGCTTGATCGTTCCAGATCAAAAGCTTTCTGAAGTGATTGGAAAAAAACCAGTAGACATGCTTAAACTCGCTGGATTACTTAATAAACACATTAGTAAGTAAGTTTTTGAGTTGAGAAATGTATTTAAGGGCTTAAGAAGTGAAGACTTCTTAAGCCTTTTTTGCTTCTTGGAACTTAGCAAATAAATCGGGATGATAAGTCTCAAGCCAAGAATAAATTTTCTTTTCTGTTTTTTGGACTTGAGAGAGGTCTTGAGGACCTGTGTTTTTTATGAGTCTTCCTACATCGATCTGTATCGCCAGGTCACCAACAAATCCATAATTGTGGCTAACTCCTTCATCAGAATCGGTAAATCCTTTTTTGCAACGGGCTGCAATAATCGATAATACTGCATCTATTGACGATTGAGCCTGTTTGTATAGGCCTGCCTCAAGTAAAGGAACGAGATGGGAATAAATGAGATCCGCTCTTTCTTGTAGAACGAAAACTGTGCTATCGAGATCGATCACCCATTTATTTTTTTCTTTGTCGATGAGGGTGAGTTTTTTATTCATTTGATTTGTCCGATTCAAATGAATAAACACCAATCCAGATGCTTCTTTGAAATCTTCATAAGCTGTTTTAAAAGAAGAAAATGTTTCTTGTAAATTTTGATCGCGCTTCTCGTTTTTAATGCGGTAGCTATTGATCCAGTTAAGATATTTTCTTGAGGTGAGATGATTCATTTTAAATAGTTTTAGGATGTGTTTTTTATCTTCGCTAGCAAAGGCGTAGCATTGAGCTCCATTCCCTACATAAGTGAATGCTTGAGAAAAAATTTCATTCAAAGAGCCAACGTCTGGTAAATCAGTGATTTCCCAATTTTTTTCATAAGAAAAGTTAGAGCTGATTTTATCTACTGTAAATCCTGGATTCTTACTGAAATGATTTAAGGCTATTGCCAAAAAAATCAAAAAAGAAAAGAGGCTAACGATACTGCGCACGGTTAAAAACTTAGATGAAGTCATCCTGAGTATTCTCGCTAATATTTAAGTATCTTGACAAAGTCACATTAGACAAGACTTTTTTTGAGCGTCAAAGCTCCCAGGGATCGAATAGCGCAAATGGGGCTAGTATTGAATAATACAACCCCATTTGCGCTATTCGATCCCTGGGGCTTTCACGCCAAAAAAAGTTTTTGTCTAA
>CAMAVL010000178.1 GCA_945861735.1 Chlamydia trachomatis | reverse complement strand
GCAACTTGGAATTTGGACCGCGCCAAAGCCCCGGGGATCGTCGATCTTAAGTCGCCCCATATTGTTAATATGGGGCGACTTAAGATCGATGATCCGCGGGAGCTTTCGCGCAGGTCCAAATCCAAGTTCATGACCGAGTTGGGTATATTACAAACGTATAATACAGCAATTGATTTTGCCTTATGACCTCGACTTTGCAACTTTTTCTGGTCTCTATCAAGCGAGATGAGCTCAGGAAAAGTTGCAAAGTCGAGATGACGACAAAAGAACTCAAAAAGAAATTACTTAAGAGGTCCGATTCATACCAGAATATTCTTCTGTAAAATTTGCGCGTAAGCGCAAAAGTTTACAGCCCACCTATACTCAGCCAAATCTTTTTGCTTAAAAAGATTTGGCTGAGTATAGTTGTGCTATACTCAGCCAAATCTTAAAGCCTCCTCTATGAAAAAAATCATCGGTCGAAAAAACGAACAGGAAATCCTAAAAAAAATCTGGAAGTCTAACGGAGCTGAACTAGTTGCAGTCTATGGTAGACGGCGGGTCGGAAAGACATTTTTAATTCGAGAATTTTTTGAATCTCAGGGCCGTTACTTTGAACTGGCTGGAAAAAAAGAAGCCCCGCCTACCGAGCAACTCAAGAACTTTGCAGAAAGTTTTTCAAAAACATTCTACTCTGGAATAGCACTCCTTCCTCCAAAAAACTGGCGCGATGCTCTTGCACTTCTTACTCGGGAAGTAGAAAAAACTCCAACAAAAAAACACCTTCTTTTTTTTGATGAGCTTCCATGGCTTGCCACACAAAAATCTGGATTCATTCAAGCTCTTGACTACTTCTGGAATTCCTGCTGGAGCCGCATGCCAAATATAAAGGTCATTTTATGTGGTTCTGCGGCAAGTTGGATGCTAGAACACTTGATTAATGCCAGAGGGGGACTTCATAATCGCCTTACCCGAACGATCTTGCTCAATCCTTTTAATTTACATGAAGCCCAAGAATACCTCCTCTCTCGAAAAGTGAGACTGAACGAAAAACATCTCCTCGATCTGTATATGAGTATCGGAGGCATCCCTTATTACTTAAATTACGTTGAAGGAGGAAAATCTGCAGAACAAAATATTCAGGAAATGTGTTTTAACGCGAATGGAGCTTTATTTACAGAATTCAAACGGTTATTTGAATCCCTTTTCGAAAATGCGGAGCTCAATTTACGCATCATTCGTGAGATAGCTTGTAAAAGGGAAGGCGTTTCTAGAGAGGATCTTCTCAAAAAACTCAATATTTCTTCGGGAGGCACTTTTAACAAGAGGTTAAATGAGCTTCAGGCAGCTGGATTCATCCGAGGATTTATTCCTTATCAACACAAAAAGAAAGAGCAGTATTTTCGTGTCATCGATGAGTATTCCTCGTTTTATCTGACCTGGATCGATCCGATTGCCGAAAAAGGCTTTCCTCAACCAAATTATTGGAAATTGTGTACTCGAACCCCCCGTTGGCATTCTTGGACAGGCTATGCATTTGAAAGTGTCTGTCTAAAACATCTTCCTCAGATCCTTCATGCTCTTCGTTTAAATTCAATTGCCTGTGAGATCGGAAACTGGCGCTTTGCGCCTTTAAAAGGCAGTAAAGAGGCTGGAGCACAAATTGATCTTCTTTTTGATCGTCAAGACAATGCGGTAACCTTGTGCGAAATCAAGTACAGCGCAAACAAATATTTAATCGACAAGCCCTATGCAAAGGATCTCGAACGCAAACTCGATGTTTTTCAAAGCAAAACAAAAACTCAGAAGCAACTATTCCTAGCCTTGATCACGGTAAATGGGATGAAAAAAAATCTATGGAGCGAGGAGCTCATTACAAACCAGGTAGATCTCAAGGATCTTTTTAAAAAATAAAACAGACTATTTTACCAACTTATGACAAATTTAAGCTCTATATACTGCAGTCGGCCTGAAACTTGGAATTTGGACCGCGCCAAAGCCCCGAGGATCGCCGATCATAAGTCGCCCTATATTGTTAATATTTTGCGACTTATGATCGACGATCCGCGGGAGCTTATCGCGCAGGTCCAAATCCAAGTTTCAGGCCGACTGCAGTATAACTTGGGTATAAGCGCGCAAAACTTCTTCGGGCACCTCAGAATCGCAAACAATCGGAAGCATCCCATGGTCGAGATGCTTGGCTAAATTAGACTTCTTGCATAACCTCTTCTCCGTGTGCGTGCCCTTGCCCGTGCCCGGATAAATTCTTTATACAAAAGGACGCGAATTATTGATTCGTATAGTATCCATGTTGGTTAAAATGGCTCAGAAAAAATACTAATCGGGCACGGGCACGGAGAAGAGGTTATGCAAGAGAGGTCTATTAAAAGAACTCCCAAGTTCCGCTGCAAAAAATGGAGGCATGTGCTTTAAAAGAGCTCTACCCGCAAGCAAGTTGACTCCCTGCTGCTTTAACTTTCTTGCGCTTGAACCTGTCAACACGAATTGATACCCCTTTTTCTCTTCAATTAAACGATGCACTACATCGAGAAGTTCTGGGATTTTTTGCACTTCGTCAATCACGACGATTTTTTTATCAGGGCATTCTGCGAGCAATAAACATAGGCGTTCCGGGCCAGCCGATAAGAACCTAAACCGCTCCGGATCCAATAAATCGATCCAATAAGCTTCTGGGTAGACGCTTCTAAGCCAGGTCGACTTACCAGTACCCCGTGGGCCAAAAAGAAAATAGCTTTGCTTAGGAGGAATGAAAAATCGGGGGAACATAAATGCACCTATTCGTGTTTTGCTCCTCATTACGCAAAATTCATGCGAAAAATTGCAAGCATTGTTGCAAAAAAACACAGGTCGTTTATAATAAGCTTGTTACGAATGGAGCTCATTCTGCCTTGTATTACTGAATGTAAGAGGGCATCTTTATACCATCTATCGCTATGTAGACCTTCACTCGCGGGTTCGTTTGAGGATCAAAATCAGAATGATATACCTCGAAATCGCTTGTATAAGAACGAGGAAGATTCGACTTCCAAACGGCTTGCCATGCAGCAATCAACCCCTGAGGAAAAGCCCCTTGAGTGGTAAAGATAGCATATTTTGAAGCAGGGATTTCTTTACCTACGAGACCAGCTGGTACCTCATCTAACTTGACAAAGTCACATTAGACAAGACTTTTTTTGAGCGTCAAAGCTCCCAGGGATCGAATAGCGCAAATGGGGCTAGTATTGAATAATACAACCCCATTTGCGCTATTCGATCCCTGGGGCTTTCACGCCAAAAAAAGTTTT
>CAMAVL010000177.1 GCA_945861735.1 Chlamydia trachomatis | reverse complement strand
GTCTAATGACTCACCAGCTAACAGGCGTAATACCGCAGCCTTTTTCCTTCCGGACGTCCAATTTTTCTGGTCTGACATGTTCTCCTCACGGGTTATGGTTTTTTAGCTTACCACAAATCCGTGTCCAAAGAAACTAGGGGCAGTATACTAGAAAAACTTTAAGTGCCTGATTTATAGTTAACTACGCATTGAAAAAAAAGATTCCAAGACCCAGTTACTGGGGCCGTTATCGCTCTCAAAAAAATCTATTTACAGGATGAGTGTCTTAAGATAAGGTTCCAAGGAGCCCCTTAAGAGCTCCTTGGAAATGGAGAAATGGCTTAAACTTCGTCGTCTGGTGCATTGCCGATGAGTGCTTCGGAAAGAAGCACGATACAGGCTGTGGATGCAGCATATCGAAGGGAGTTTTTGATCACTTTAGCAGGATCAATGACGCCAGATTTTAAGAGATCTTCGACCTGTTCTGTCATGGCATTAAAGCCGAAAACAGGTGCTGATTGAAGCACTTGATCGATGATGAGGGAAGGGTCTAAGCCGGCATTTGTCACGATCTGCTTAAATGGAGCCTCGCACGCTTTAAAAACGATCTGAGCTCCAAGGGCTTCTTCGCCGGTAAGTGCAATGGAAGAGGCTAATGTGCTAGAGCGCATGAGAGCAATGCCACCGCCAATGACGATCCCTTCTTCGATCGCAGCGCGTGTGGAGTTAAGGCTATCTTCAAACATCTGTTTTTTCTGTTTCATTTCAGGCTCAGTTGCGGCTCCAACGCGGATGACAGCGACTCCACCTGAGAGTTTTGCTTTGCGCTCTTCGAGTTTTTCTTTATCGTAAGGGCTTGTTGCAAGCTCAACTTCTGTTTCGATTTGTTTGATACGCGATTGGATGTCTTCTGCTTTGCCACGTCCATTAATGACTGTTGTTTTATCTTTTGTGATCTGAATTTTTTCAGCAGATCCCAATACTGCAGCTGTTGCATCTTTTAAGGAGAGGCCAGTTTCTTCTGAAACGAGGACGGCGCCTGTTAAAATGGCAAGATCTTGGAGGAGGGATTTGCGGCGGTCTCCAAAGCCAGGGGACTTCACAGCGCAAATTTTTAAAGTGCCACGGAGTTTATTCACAACGAGTGTCGATAGAGCATCGCCTTCAACATCATCTGCGATGATGAGGAGTTGAGAAGCTGTTGTCGCAATCGATTGGAGAATGGGGAGGATCTCTTGGATGGAGGTGATTTTTTTATCTGTAATCAACACACGGACCTCTTCCATATCAACGCTCATCGCTTCTGCATTTGTGCAGAAGTAGGAGCTGATGTATCCGCGCTCAAATTGCATCCCTTCGACCATTTCAATAGAGGTCTCTGTGCTTTTTCCTTCTTCAATGGAAATAACGCCTGCTTTCCCAACTTTTTGAATGGCTTCTGTGATGAGATTGCCAATATCTTCATTGCCTGATGCGGAAGCAATGGCGATATCGCGGATTTGTTTTGTTTCGTTAATCGCAATGGCGCTCTTTTCAATTTCTTTTACAATGGCATCGACTGCTTTTTCGATACCGCGCTTGATCGAGATCGGGCTCGCACCTGATGCAATATTTTTAATGCCGCCATTCACAAGTGCGCGCAAAAGAAGGATGCTCGATGTTGTTCCATCTCCGCTTTTTTCTTTCATTTTACTTGCAACTTCTTTTCCCATCGCAACGCCCATATTGGCGTACTGATCTTTTAATTCGATGTCTTTAACAATGCTATTACCATCGTTTGTAACAGTGGGTGCTCCCCAAGATGCTTGGAGGCCGACATTGCGCCCTTTAGGGCCTAAGGTTACGCCGACGACGTCTGCTAGTGTGTTAATCCCTTCGCGTAATTTATTGCGAGCGGCTTCTTCAAAAATGACTTCTTTCGCATTTGACATAAGGGGTCTCCTTTAAGGTGTTTTCACTTGCTTGAAAATTTTGTGTAATCCGACAAATGTCAGATGAGGGTCGATACAAACGCTGCCAATGTAATGGTCTTCCTTGATTAGGGAGCTGTTAGCAGAAATCATGAGATTAAGAGTCATCTAGCAATAGCCTCCAAAGCTTAGTCTAGGATAGAGGATTTTCTACTTAAAGTCTACGAATGATGAAAGGTATCAGCAGCTCCCGTTAAAAAGATTTTTTCGGGCTTGAGGGTCACTTAACCTCGACTTTGCAACTTTTTCTGTCCCCTCTCGCAGATAGAGCCCCTCAGGCGTAATTTAAATTCACAGGAAGGCATATTCAAGCCGATCCTGTGAATTTAAATTATACTGCAGTCGGCCTTAAACTTGGAATTTGGACCGCGCCAAAGCCCCGGGGATCGTCGATCATAAGTCGCCCTATATTGTTAATATTTTGCGACTTATGATCGACGATCCTCGGGAGCTTTCGCGCAGGTCCAAATCCAAGTTTCAGGCCGACTGCAGTATAACACCAAAGCGATTTTAAATAAGGTTCCTGACGCTCTTCAACCCCAAGAAGGAAGGGAAGTATGTGTGAGTCGTGCTGAAGAAGGGGTTCTCTCTTCTTTTATTGATATTAAAATGCCAGGGAATAAAAATGTTGATCTGAAGGAATGGGCTAAGGGCCGATTTTTTGAGTTATTTACTCAAGCTGGAAAGCTTGTCTATCAACGGGGAAGTTTTGGCTTTGCGCACCCGAATATTACGGTGATCGAGCCTGTAATTAGAATTAATCCAGGCTTGGATAATACTGAAATTGTGCTGTATGAACTCTTTTTTAAAGAGTTAGCGGATCAATTAGAATCTAGCGCAAGCAAAGGGCGTTAAGCACCCGATCAATGCGATCTAAGTGGATTTTTTTTTTAATTATTTCTGGATTGACAAGGCTATTTTTTTTGTTAGCTTCTGTAAAGAACGAGGAAATTTCTTGAACGACATCTTGAGCTAAGTGTTTTTTATAACGATTAGAAATAAAACGATTTCCTGCATGTGAGAGACTGTGGTTAAGACCCTCTATTTGGATCATTTTCTTAAGTCCTTTGTAGCTTTCAAAAATGGATTGAATTTGCCACGGCATAAAGATTTCGTCTTCTGTGCCGTTGTAGAAAACAATAGGTATTTGCAACTTTTTTAAGATTGGGTAAAGTCCATCTGTTTGCGTTGATAGAAGGGCTATTCCTTTAACGCGATTGATCCTCTGCGCGGCAAACCCCGCCCTTTAGGGCGGGGTCAAGAGCGCCAACAGCGTAATTGGATTTTTGGCTAACATGGGGTTTGTTGCTGTTCAATGTATTGACGAATAATAGCTATTGGAGCGCCACCGCAGCTGCCAGCAA
>CAMAVL010000176.1 GCA_945861735.1 Chlamydia trachomatis | reverse complement strand
TCTCAAAGAAAAAATCCTTGATTACTTGCGCTTAATTAAATAACTTAAAAAAAAATATAAGGCAAATAAGTTAATTACTCAACTTATCCACACAAGCTTTACTCATGTTTATCACATCACTTCTCTTCTACTGTCAAAACATCTCTCGCGCCCGTCTTCGCAGGCACTATTCCCTTTAACTTCCGCTCTCGAAGAGCTTTCCGTTTAAAGGATGTCGATAACATACAAAAGAAGTGGGATTTTACGCAATCGTTTTTCTGATTTTTTTTTAATAGACACTTTTTTTTGACACACTTCGTTAAAATTCGAAGGGGTGAAAAAATCCTAAAAACACCTATGGAATCATGCCAGATTTTTAAGGGTAATTTTTAGTTGGATTTGGGTTTTTTTAAATTCTCTAAAAAATGAATTTTTCCCAAGATCCATATCTTTCTTTGATGGGACCTTTACGAAAAGAGAGGAGAATTGCAGCTGCCCCCACAATACTATTGTTCCAGCTAGCAAAACCAGCCATCTCTGGCTGCACCCAGGCAGTAACTAGCAAAGAAATCCCGAGAAGGAAGTTGATATAGCGCAAGGAGCGAAACACTTCAGCCATCGCAATGACGGAAATGGCAATCATGAGAGGCCCTTCGATAAAGTCTGAAATTGAAATCTCTCCAAGCACACGCGTAACGCTTGGACTGATCATCAACCAAACCCCTAAAGCGGCTGTCACAATCAGATTCCATGGGAGCGTAATCCCCCAGCTTCCCTTTCCTTTAGACTTAAGGCTTGGAATGGATTCTCTATCAGCAGAACCCCCTTTCCAAAATACGCTCCATAAGGACCTGCCGCTTTTTCTCGATTGGCTTAAATACTGCAAAACGGCAACGAGCTCTCCTGCTGTGAATACAATCATCAGTAGCATTAATGCGGCTGTGGCTAAGCACCAAAAACACCAAGAGCCCACAATTACAGGCTGTAAAACAATTAATGTGGTACTTGCCATTCCGACAGGAACAACGAGAATTCCAAAAAACAATACTAACCAGGGTCTTTTATACCAACGCTGCTCATCTCCTTGCCAGCCCAATAACGCTTCCAACGTATAACATAAAGCTCCCATCCCTGCATCTGACACGGGGAAAGAGCGCGAAATCGCTGAAGTAATGACGTTAAGCGTTCCATCTTTAAAAACAGGGTCGTATATCTGATCAATATATCCTAATTGAAAGGCTGCCATATAACGGGAAAAAAACCAGCATACCATGGCTAAAGCAACTGTTGGAATCCGATGGTTCCAAGCGGACGGATTATAAGACCACCCTAGAGGATTGCGCAGAACTAGATCTTCTTGAGCTCCTGTTTTTTTGACAAATAAAAAAGACAAAGCGATGACAAGCGCTCCTGTCAGCGTATCATTTAAATAAATCATCTCACTTGGAGCCCAAAAAACAAGAGGAGCAAACTGAAGCCAAAAGCCGACACAACCTGCCCCTACAACTGACCAAAGGCGATCCGGCTTTAATGAACATATTCCCAGAACAATTAATACTAATCCCGAAATAACATCACTGTAAATCATTTCTTGACTGTTGCGCTGAAATGTGCACGCAACGCTGATCAACCAAAGGCCTAAAGCCAATATTAGAAGAGCTGTTTTTGTTCTGGTCTGGTTCATATTTAATCCTATTTTAATTTATTCTCGTGATACCACGCCAATCGATCTAGCTTCACTTGGGCTACCCACTTTGGAATGGTGTCTTCTAACTTGCGTTTTGGCTCCCATCCTAAATATTTACGCGCTCGACTAATATCTAAACAATAATGATCGTCTGCGATATCGATCATCCACGGCTTAATAAAAGATTTTTTAACAAATGGGAGGTGCCCCTGAGCCCATGCTCCTATTTTGGCTAATGGCTTAGGAAGGCCCCATGTTTTCCATTTTTTTCCATGAATAAGCAGCGCCATCTGTTTTTGAATTTCATCATAACTGAGTGTCGTGGGCTCTCCTATTAATAATGTGAGTTCCGGAGGAATCGTTTTTCTTTTTTCAACACAAAGGGCAATCGATTCAATCAAATCCTCCATATGCACAAAAGAAGCCCCATGACTCACATCTCCTGCAAACACTTTTCCCTCGAACTGATTTTCAAAAATGCGCTGCATCTGATTCGACAAAGGAATGGAGTGGCATATATCATCGTAGACGCCGGCTATGCGCAACATGACAATGGGTATATCCCCTCTTTCCTTATGAAGTAATTCTTCTGTTTGTATTTTAGAAACGGGATACCCCCAGCTCCTATTCAAAGGAGAATCTTCGGTAATTCTCTCACCTACTGAGCAAGGGTGATGCAATAACATGGTGCTCGAAAAAATAAATTGCTCTACTTCAAATTTTTGCAATTCTCTTAAAAGACGCTGAGTGCCTTGAACTGTAATCTTGTCATATAGAGGACTCCATCTTGTTGCAAAAGTATAATATGCGGCTAAATGAATCACGGAGGCGATCTTGTTTCCGTATGTTTTTTTGACATAATCTAACCCTTCTCGAACACTCTCATCCGATCCTAGATCGACGATCACAAATTCAACATCGGGTAGACGACCTGCCAAAAAGACATCATAGCCAACAATTTTATAGTTTTTTGAAAATCTCTCCGCAGCCTTAAATCCAATACGCCCGCTGCTACCTGTAATTAAAATTACTTCTTTTTCTTTAGCCATAATTAATCTCCCCGTTAAAACTGACCCGCCCCGACCTTGTTTAAAAAAATTATTTTAACAAAAAGGCAAAGAAAGGGTTTAAAATTCAATGTTGTATATTTCAATAATTTTTTGCAAGAATAAAAAAAATTCATCCGACATCGGCTGGCATCGTATACATTTATTCACAGAAAGAAGAGCTTATTCTATTTTCTTCAGATTAAAAATAAGTTTATTTCATTTTTCGATATTAAATATGATCTTTGATTTAAAAATCTAACGCAACCGGGCTGGATAAAATTTAAAGGACAACCAAGCCTTTTGAGGTTTCTTCAAGCTCCCACCGACTTCCTTCAAAGATTCATTTAATGAGTCGATGTATAACTTTATGAAATCCAAAGAGTCTTTAAGCATAACAGTCTCATCTTTAATGATTTAAAGATTAGATTGTAGCGCTTTTTCGAACAAATGTTAAGTTTTTATTTTAAAAAAGTGAAACATCGAGTTTTACGCTGAAACGAACGGAAGAATGTAAAGCGACAACGGCCGGTCAAGCAAGGCGCAAGCGAAGGCAGAAGGTATACTGCAGTCGGCCTGAAACTTGGAATTTGGACCGCGCCAAAGCCCCGAGGATCGCCGATCATAAGTCGCCCTATATTGTT
>CAMAVL010000175.1 GCA_945861735.1 Chlamydia trachomatis | reverse complement strand
ATGTTTTAGAGCGAGGATATCGCTTCTTAGCCTGTGGAGAGAGGGAATCGTTAAGCCTCTTGAGGAAGCAGGAACCCGCCGAAGCTTTAGCTAACTTTTAGCTAAATGCAGTAGGAATCCCCTTCCTTTAGGAAGGGGAGGATGTCAATCAAGTACCCAAATAAGGGAGTTGCTACTGAAGTTAGGCCAGATCTCCAAAATAGCCTTATGTCAAAATTCTCAAATCTGTTAAAAACTTGGACAGATACTGATGGAGGGCTGAGGTTCGATAAACGCTCGTTCCTCGCGTTTGTCACACCCCAATGGAGGGCTTTGAATGTCTTATCTCGAAAACTACATGAAAAAAACCCCCTCTGAAAAAAGAGAGTCTGGCGCGATTGCCTATATGGCAGCTCTCGACCACGTTGGAGCGGCGTTTCCCTTAATTGGAGAGAAAATTGTCCAGGAGCTTAAAGACCAAAGAAGCCATCTGAAGCTAATCGCCTCTGAAAACTTTTCATCGCTAGCTGTTCAACTTGCGATGGGCAATTTATTAACCGATAAATACGCGGAAGGCCATCCCTTTCACCGTTTTTATGCGGGATGTGAAAATATCGATGCGATTGAATTAGCTGGCGTCGACGAACTGAAAAAACTCTTTGACTGCGAACACGCCTACATCCAACCCCATTCAGGTGCGGATGCGAATCTCGTTGCCTTCTGGTCGATTCTCATTTCTCGTGTGCAAAATAAGGAAGTGGAAAGACTTGGCAAAAAAAGCATCGATGAATTATCTCCTGAAGAATATGAGAGAGTGCGCACGTTATTGGTGAATCAAAAAGTGATGGGAATGTCGCTTAATTCTGGAGGGCATCTCACGCATGGATATCGACACAATATCTCTGCTAAAATGATGCAGTCTGTTCCCTATGACGTCGATAAACAGACAGGTCTTTTAGACTATGCCCTTTTGCAAGAGATGGTAAAAAAAGAAAAACCTGCCATTTTAATCGCCGGCTACTCTGCCTATTCTCGGCTTATTAATTTTGCTAAAATGAGGGAGATTGCAGATAGCGTAGGTGCTGCACTCATGGTCGATATGGCCCACTTTGCAGGTCTTGTAGCTGGCAAAGTGTTTACGGGCGATTTTAATCCGATCCCTTTTGCACATATCGTGACCTCCACGACACATAAAACGCTCCGAGGCCCAAGGGGCGGCCTTGTGATGTGTAAAAATGAACTACGCGATGTTGTCGATAAAGGCTGCCCGATTGTATTAGGGGGACCTTTACCTCATGTGTTAGCTGCCAAGGCAATTGCATTTAAGGAAGCCAATACCCCAGCATTTCAGCATTACGCTCATCAAATCGTTGCCAATGCCAAAGCTCTAGCGCATCAACTCATGCATCGAGGGGTCAAAGTGACAACAGGTGGAACAGACAATCATTTACTCGTATTTGATGTTGCCTCCACATTTGGGCTCACAGGCAGACAAGCGGAGCTTGCTTTAAGACAAGCGAAATTCACAGTGAATCGCAACAGCATTCCCTTTGATGTCAATGGCCCTTGGTACACCTCTGGAGTGCGCGTCGGAACACCGGCTTTAACGACTTTAGGCATGAAAGAGGCTCAAATGCGCCACATTGCTGATTTGATGGTAGAGCTATTACACGCTGCTAAACAATCTCTTGTAGAACATACCAATGAGCCCAGCCGCAACAAAGTCAATATCGATCCAGATGTTTTGATAAAAGTCTCTTCCGAAGTAGCAACTCTTTTACAAGACTTTCCCCTGTATCCCGAGCTCGACATCTTAAACCCTAATTTAAACCATTCCCCCAATGAGGCCTGTCTATGCAAATAATCAATCAAGAAGAAGAAGATTCTAAAAAGAAGGAAAGTCCCCTCGACGCTAAAATTGATGAGGCCATTTTAAAATCAAGACGCATCTTTCTATGTGCGGCAGTTGATAGCGAAAGCGCTAAAGAAGTAATCCGCAAGTTATGGTATTTGGAACTCTCTCTTCCTGGCAAGCCGATTCTTTTAGTGATTAATTCGCCTGGAGGCTCTGTCGATTCTGGTTTTGCAGTGTGGGATCAAATCAATATGATCACCTCCCCTGTTACGACACTCGTGACGGGCCTTGCAGCGTCTATGGGTTCCATCCTGAGTCTTGCAGCAGCACCTGGCCGCCGCTTTGCAACACAAAATGCGCGGATCATGATCCACCAACCCGCGATCAATGCCTTTATTAAAGGGCAAGCAACTGACTTGGAAATTCATGCGAAAGAAATTCTAAAGACGCGCAAAGCTTTAGTTAGCCTCTACGTTAAAGCAACAGGAAAATCTGAAGCTGTCATTGATAAATCAATTGATCGAGATACGTGGATGAGCGCATCCGAAGCACTTGAGTTTGGACTATTGGATAAAATCGTCTCTTCTTACAAAGACATAGAATGAAGTTCTGTAAGTACCATGGTGCAGGCAATGATTTCATCGTCATCGATGATCGAGCGTGCACCGTCTCATTAGATATCCCCTCTTTATGTCATCGCCATTTTGGAATCGGGGCAGATGGAGTGATCCTACTCCAGTCCTCCTCCACTGCAGACTTATCAATGCGCATCTTTAATGCAGATGGGTCAGAGCCTGCCATGTGTGGCAATGGGCTCCGCTGTTTAGTCCACTTCATTAAAAAATTAGGCCTCCAGACGGGAGATTCAATTCGGATCGAAACGGGTGCTGGAATAATGAAATGTAGTTGGGTTAGCGATCGCATTGCAGTGCATCATGGAACTCCCATGGTGACCCATCGCCACTTTATTCTGCCGCTTGGCCAAGAAAGCGTGGAGCTGCATGTGCTCAATACGGGCGTTCCCCATGGGGTGATCTTTACCGAAGAGATCTCAAAGGGAAACTTTGAAGAATGGGCTCGAGAGATCCGCTTCCATCCTCTGTTTTCTCCAGAGGGAATGAATGTCAATATCGCGTGCCGCCTCTCGTTTGACACCTTTGCAATTCGAACCTACGAGCGGGGTGTCGAAAAAGAAACCCTCTCTTGTGGAACGGGAACGGCAGCTGTTGGCTGGATGGCGCATGAGCTTTTTGCTCTCCCCTCCATGACGATTCAAACGGCAGTTCGAGAGGGTAAAGGGATGCGCGATTTTGAAGTTGTAATCTCTTCTCAAAAAGAGCTGACATTAACGGGAGCTGTCCACCTAGTATTTGAAGGGGAAATTCAATCCTCATCCTCCCATACGCATCAACCTAACTCATTTTTTGAATAATAGACCTCTTGCATAACCTCTTCTCCGTGCCCGTGCCCGATTAGTATTTTTTCTGAGCCATTTTATACCCAACTCGGTCATGAACTTGGATTTGGACCTGCGCGATAAGCTCCCGCGGATCATCGATCTTAAGTCGCCCCATATTGTTAATATGG
>CAMAVL010000174.1 GCA_945861735.1 Chlamydia trachomatis | reverse complement strand
CAATATGGGGCGACTTAAGATCGACGATCCCCGGGGCTTTGGCGCGGTCCAAATTCCAAGTTGCTGACCGAGTTGGGTATAGCGCAATGCGTTCGTAAACGCTATCAAACACCCTCCCCAGCTCCACCATGTGGATAAGGCAGGGGTTTAATTTTCTTAAAGATTTATGGCAAAGCAGGAACAGCGATCTGGACTATGCCCCAAATCAAATCTAATAAAAGTTAAGTTTGGGCATAGTCTAGATCGCTGTTCCTGCTTTGCCATAGGTTTTTAAGGACGTACAAAAAAAGGGATTCTGGAAACTTTTAAAGTGAAAATTAAATTTTTTACTACCTTCTAAAATTTTAAGTCAATGGACAAGTAACTCCCCTCTTTAGTACCATGTCCATCATGACAAAATACTGTGAATCTACCTATCAAACGATCCGTCGCAAAACACGCGAAGTGTTAGTCGGCTCCGTTGGAATCGGCGGGCAAAACCCGATCCGGATCCAATCGATGACGACATCCAATACGCGCGATGTGGATGCCACCGTCCTACAAATCATGAAACTTGCCGATTCTGGCTGTGAGATTGCACGCGTGACGGTCCAAGGAATAAAGGAAGCGGAAAGCTGTGAAGCGATTAAAAACACTCTTATCAGACAAGGCTATACGATCCCCCTCGTAGCCGATATCCACTTTTTTCCAGCTGCAGCGATCCGCGTTGTCGATTTCGTCGATAAGGTCCGTATTAACCCAGGCAACTACCTCGATAAACGCGCCTCCTTCAAAGTGATCGAATACGACGATGGCTCTTACACTCAGGAACTGGAACGGCTCGAGGAAAAGTTCACTCCGCTTGTCGAAAAGTGCAAGCGTTTAAAGCGCGCCATGCGAATTGGCGCAAACCACGGGTCTCTCTCCGATCGGATTATGAACCGCTATGGGGATACTCCTAAAGGGATGGTAGAAGGAGCTCTCGAATTTGCCAGGGTTTGTCGAAAAAATGATTACCACGACTTTATCTTTTCGATGAAATCCTCCAATCCCCAAGTGATGATCCAAGCCTATAGACTCCTCTCTGCTGAAATGTTCCAACTCGGCTGGGATTATCCCCTTCACCTAGGCGTTACAGAAGCTGGAGAGGGAGAAGATGGCCGAATCAAATCCGCTGCCGGAATTGGATCGCTCCTACTCGATGGCATTGGCGATACGATCCGGATCTCTCTTACTGAAGACCCTTGGTTTGAAATCGTTCCTTGCAAACGCCTGCTCTCCTTTGCAAAAAGCGTTGAGGGCAAAGGAACTGCTCCCTTCGTAGAAACCTATCGAAATATCGCCGATATCACGCGCCGCCCCCTTATTTTCCCTAAAGACATTTCCATGCACGAACGGGGAACCGTCATCGTCACAGCGAGTAGCGAAGAGATTGCATCTCCTTCTTTTTATCACAATTTAGGCTGTGGAACACAGCTCGATCGTCCCAAGATACAAATTGCGAGCGCCGACCTCGTAGCTGTTGCTGAAATGCCGGCCGATCTCAAACATTTACACAACCTCCAGGAAACCGGGATCACACTTTTCTCTTCCAAGGAAACTCCCTCTTTTGCTATTGAGATTCGCGATGAAACACCTGAGGAGTGGGCTAAAGTTGAACAAAACAAACCCTCCTTCATCATCCTAAACCCCTCAGCAAATCGACTCCATTACGCCCGCCACTTCTTTCAATGGCTCCAAGAAAAAAAGTTGTCGATTCCCGTTATCCTCCGCTTTTCTTACTCCTGCTCCAAAGAAGACCTCATCATTCAAGCCGCTGCCGAGTGCGGCGCTCTTCTTTGCGATAATCTAGGCGAAGGACTTTGGATAGAAGGACCCTACGAGCTCTCTTTTCTACGCACGTTAAGCTTTAATATTCTCCAAGCCGCGCGCATGAGAACTGTGAAAACAGAATTCATCTCTTGCCCTAGCTGTGGACGCACGCTATTCAATCTACAAGATGTCACACGCAGAATCCATGAGCGCACATCCCACCTCCCCGGTGTCAAGATCGCGATCATGGGATGCATCGTCAATGGACCTGGTGAAATGGCCGATGCAGACTTTGGCTATGTGGGCTCAAAGCCTGGCAAGATTGATCTCTACATCGGTAAAACGTGCGTCGAAAAAGATATCGATAGCGCCATTGCAGATGATCGACTTGTCGAGCTTATTAAAAAAGAAGGTCGTTGGATTGAACAGACAGTGACAACTGATGTCTAAACAACCGCTCAACTATGCGATTGGAACCTGCTCTCTAGGATCCCTTCTCATCGCACATGGGCCCCAAGGCATCTCCGCTCTTTTTTTGGGAGCAGACCGTTCTGAACTTCAAAACCGCTTTCCGAATGCACTTCTACAAAATGCTCCGACCCAACTTGAAAAACTCCTCCACGAGATCATCCAATACATTGAAAATCCCTCACCCCCTTTCAGTATCCCCCTCGATGAAAAAGGAACCGATTTTCAGCGGCGCGTTTGGAAAGCATTGCGCGCTATTCCACTAGGATCAACCTCTACCTATAGTGCAATCGCCCAACAAATTGGATCTCCAAAATCAGCACGAGCTGTCGCTCAAGCGTGCGCTGCCAATCCAATTGCCATTCTCACTCCCTGCCACCGCGTTATTAGAGCCGATGGGTCTCTATCAGGTTACCGCTGGGGCGTGGATCTTAAAAAAAAGCTGCTGCAACAAGAGGCCCTAATAAAAAAATAGGTGCTCCTGCAGGTTTACATTTTTATTCTCCAATAACTTCCTGAATCGGACGATTTAAAGAATCGTAAATAATTTTCTTCGATGATCCATTAGGAAAAATAATCCGTGCCAATCCCTGAAAATTATTATATTCATAGCGCGTAATTCCACCTTCAGCGTCGATGATCTTAGTAAGATTGTAGTTTTCATTATGTTCTAAATAAGTCTTATTGCCATTGGCGTCTTTGACCCACATCAAATTGCCCACTTCATCATAGGCATAATTGATATTTCCAACGGGACTCGATATTTTAATGACTTGATCTCGCTCATTATGAGTGTACTCAAATCCCCCTTCCTCATCCCCAACGCTGGTTAACCTCGATCGCTCATCGTACTTTCTTCGAATTTTATACCCATATGGATCTGAAATTTCTGCTATCCTGCCTTCTGTATCATAGAAGAAGCGTTTTACTAACTCATTGCCCTTTTTAATAGAAGTAATAGCCCCTGTTCGATCATCCAGCTCGTATTCAATAGCCTCGATATTTTCGTAGTGAAATGAAGCCTGAGCACATTCAAGATTTTCACTTGTAAAAGTGCTGTAAGGAAAAAAAGACTTAAGCCGCCCCTTTTCATCATAAAGATAAATTTCAACTCGCTTTCTTCCATCCATGGCCGCAACCAATCGATTCGAATCGTCATACCAAAATCTCTCTTCTACTCCTGTGTCTTTTTTTATAGAACAGAGGTTTCCTTTACGATCATATCCATATTGTGCTTCATGACCAAAACTGTCTCTGACTAATGTAGGCTGGAGAACGCCGTTTTGATCCTCTGCGCGGCAAACCCCGCCCTTTA
>CAMAVL010000173.1 GCA_945861735.1 Chlamydia trachomatis | reverse complement strand
CAACTTGGAATTTGGACCGCGCCAAAGCCCCGGGGATCGTCGATCTTAAGTCGCCCCATATTGTTAATATGGGGCGACTTAAGATCGATGATCCGCGGGAGCTTTCGCGCAGGTCCAAATCCAAGTTCATGACCGAGTTGGGTATAACTCCCTCATCAGTTAAGGCTTAAGTCTTCTGGAATCATGGAGAGGGTCGCGTATTTACCGCCCATTTCGCGTAAAATAAGTTGCCAGACTTTTTCTGGTGGCGTTTCAAAGACGTATTTCGCAGAACCTGGACATAAAAACCAATCCCCACTTAAGAACTCCCTTTCAAGAGCCTCAGGTCCCCATCCAACATATCCAAAGCATAGGCGCATCGCTGGTCCTTGAGGGTCATTGACCGTTTCTTGTAAAAATTGTAAATCCCCACCCAAATACACGCCCTTGCATAATTCAAGCGTTTGATCGGGGACGAGGTCTGAGGAGTGCAAGAGCATCATTTGATTGGGTTGGATAGGCCCTCCTGCTCGAATTTGCACATTGGGATTGCTAAACTCTTTAACGTTCAAAACTTCTTCTGGAAGTTCGACATCCAAGTGTTTATTAATGATTAACGCGAAGGAGCCTGCGAGGCTATGTTCGCAGATGATGAGCACACTGCGAAAATAAAGGTCAGAATCAATTTCAGGGCTCGCGATGAGAAAAGAGCCTTTTGTCAATTGAGAGTAGGGGATTGAATTCATCAGTTGCCTTGAGCTTCTTGTAATTGTTCATTATAGAGCCTTAAATTATCTGATAGTTCATCGGCTTGGCGCAAGAGCTCAGCAAAATCCTCACGAAAAATCTGATCGCTGAGGATCTTTTGTCTCTCTGGGTTCGCTTCTGCTTTATCAATTAACATAGAGATCCGCGACATCGCTGTATTGATCTGATCCACTTCTGTTTCAAAATAGTTTTTAAAGTTTTTAGGCGTATCCAACGCATTGAGCAGGACAACTCTTTGCTGCCGCTGCCGCTGCCAACTTTTGTTGAGGTGGAATAAAATCCCATAGTGATTAATGTCATTCATCATGGTATTGCCTTTACTTAAGATCGCATTGATTCTTAAGTAGAGATCATCGCTTTTAAACAGTTTACCCATTGTGCCTTTGCCATCTTCCATATCTTGAGTGAGCTTAGCGATCGAATGGGTTGCGCATTTCATGTTTTGCATGACATCGCCCGCATTAAGAAATACATCCCCATCTTTCATTTCAATAATGGCATCATCGATAGAACACATCGTGTCAGAGAAGTTTTCGACCCCCGTTTTGAGTGTTGGAATAAGCTCTTCATCATTGACCGATTTTACAGCTGTATGGATCTCATCCATTGCACAGCCAAAAGATCGAATTGTATCCCCTAAGTCGTCGCCATTATTCTGGATCCAGCGGGTGATCTCTTTAACAGTGACTTCCATATGGTTGCCCAAATTTGATAGTTCGATAAAGGCGTTTTCAATCGGATCGGTGGATTCTGCATAAATGGGCTGATTCGAAATAAGTTGAGGCGTAATTCCTTTAGGAGGGATCTGAGGAATAATGGAGATGGATCGTTCTCCGAGTAAGCCTGAGGTCTGGACTGAAATTTTATCCGTATCATAGACTTTGACATGGGAATCCACGTTCAGTGTAAGCTGATAGTAATAAACCCGACCAATGAGGTCGGTTGAGGGCTTTTGTCTCGCATCGTAGATCTCATTAATAGCAACAACCTCTCCGACGGCTTTTCCCGCAAATAAGACCCGAGTTCCTATGTTAATGCGATTAACATCTGAGAAGCGGACGTAAATCGTCTGTTTTCCATCGCCCACTTTTGGCTTTAGAAAAAGAATAAGAGAGACTGTCAAGACGCAAGCGGCGACGACAAAAATTCCAATGAGCATGCTTTTTAGTTGGTCACTCATGGTGATTCTTCTCCTTTATTTTTCTAGGGTCTTCAGAGATAGTATAATATAAAGAATGGATCATTGGATCATCAATTTTTAAGAAGTCGTCAGCTTTCGCAATATGGGCAATTTTTCCATCTTTCATAAGGGCTAATCGATCTCCAACGTATAGGGCTGAAAACATATCGTGAGTCACGACAATACTTGTCGATTTGAGCTCTTTTTGTGTTTTAACAATTAATTCATTAATTTGCATTGCGATAATTGGATCGAGACCCGTTGTGGGCTCATCGTAGAGAACAATTTGGGGGCGATAAACGATTACCCGTGCAAGAGCCGCACGCTTGCGCATCCCTCCAGAGAGTTCGGATGGCATTTTTTTCTGTGTTCCTTCTAATCCGACAAGTTCTAGAGCGTGCTCAACCCGATTGGCAATTTCTTTTTTTGTGAATTTTTTGTCTGTTTTCAGGTCCCCGTGCTGCTTGAGATGAAAAGCCGTATTTTCCTCGACGTTCATCGAATCAAATAGAGCACCTCCCTGAAAGAGCATGCCCATATTATTTACGGATTGATAGAGTTCAGCCCCTTTTAAATCAGAAATTTTCACTTGATCGATGTCGATCGCACCCTCATCGGGTTTTAAGATCCCAATGATGTGTTTAAGAAGAACGCTTTTCCCAATTCCAGATGGGCCCAATACAACAAGCGTTTCTCCTGCTTGGACGTTGAGATCTAGCCCAGCAAGGACTTGTAGGTTTCCAAAACGTTTCCATAAATTGGAGATTTTAATCATAAGAATTTAGCTATTTTGTCATGTAAAGTATTGAGGAGCATCGTCATGAAAAAATTCACAAATAAAATACAGCAATAGCTGATCACAACGCTATTGGTCGTAGACCTTCCGACTCCCGCAGCGCCTCCTGTTGTGCACATCCCTTTATAGCAAGCGATCGTCATGATGAGTATGCCAAAGACTAATCCTTTTATAACTCCTGTAAAAAAATCGAAGTAGGTCACGTGGATGGGGATCGGATCGAAATAGGTGATGGGAGCGAGTCCGAAAAAGTAGATGGAGATCAGGTAGCCTCCAAAGATTCCCATGATGATACTAAATATCGTTAGCAATGGCATCATGAGTGTCCCGGCAATAAAGCGGGGAGATAGTAAGTAGCGGTTGGGATTGACCGCCATTGTCTGGAGTGCATCGATTTGTTCCGTGACCTGCATTGTTCCAAGTTCTGCGCACATAGACGCCCCGACCCGTCCAGTGACCATGAATGCAGTCAAAACGGGGCCGAGTTCCGTCATCATCGCTTTAGTCACCATTAACCCAGTTACTGAGGCTAAGCCCTTATCAGCCAATTGATAAAATGATTGAGCGGCAAGGACTAGGCCTGTAGAAAATCCAGTGATCGCAACCACAGGAAGAGAGGCGACTCCAATTTCATAGAGCTGCTGCAAGACGAGAGAGAAGGCGGGGGGCCGTTGGATTGTTACCTTGACCACATTAATAACTAGGAGGGTATAGTCTCCAATCGAGGTAAGAAATCTTAATTGCGGTGCGATCGTTTGCAAAAAGTGTTTGCGAATATTTTTTGCAACGATTTCTTGCATGTGTCAACAACCCAGTCGTTCAAGTTTTTTCTTGGATAAACTGGATTGTATAGGAAGGGAGTATTTGGGGTCAAATGAATAGACCTCTTCTCCGTGCCCGT
>CAMAVL010000172.1 GCA_945861735.1 Chlamydia trachomatis | reverse complement strand
GTTAATATTTTGCGACTTATGATCGACGATCCGCGGGAGCTTTCGCGCAGGTCCAAATCCAAGTTTCAGGCCGACTGCAGTATAACGAACTGGCAAAAGAATGTGCTTTGATGTTGAGCTTAGAGGGGGCTTTTAGAGAAGTTGAGAAGGTCTATTCTCGAATTCAAGCTTGATCCTTTGTAAGCTAAGAAGCACCTTTTTTAAAGATATAATTGGGGGGTAAGTCAAAGGAAATCGTATGTTCGTTCGTGGAAATTCGGCGCTTTGGCGCCGCACATCTGTAATTTCAATGTTAAGAGAGTTCGAGTCGCCAACAGCGATGGATTTTGGGATCTCGAAAATCCAAGGGAATCGTTTGATCTGAGATCTCTGTAATAGAGCATGTTTTAAAAAGGCTCGCATCGAAAACAAATTTTCGTGAATTCGTGCTAAAAAAGATCACGCCTCCCTTATGCAGAAGATGAATAGCGCTCGAGATCAGAAAAATATAATCCTTTTGAATATCAAACAACTGATCCATCTTTTTCGATCGAGAGATTGTCGGAGGATCGATTACGATCACATCATAACGCATTCCAGAGATCACCTCATCTTTTAAAAACTTCAAACAATCTGCCCGAATAACTGGGTGATTTCTCAATGGAATATTATTTAAAGAGAAATTGTCTTCAGCCCAAAAGGTATAGGTATTCGACATATCCACGCTTTTAGTAAATGTGGCGCCAGAGGCCGCTGCTTGGATACTAAAGGAGGCTGTATACGAAAACAAATTGAGCAGTCGCTTGCCTTTGCAAGCTGCTGCCACAAGCTGGCGTGTTTGCCTGTGATCTAAAAATAATCCCGTATCGAGATAGTCGCGCAAATTAACCTTAAATTTGAGGCCCTGTTCATAGACTGTAAAGAACTCTTGAGAATGATCTCTTTTCTCATGCTGGCGCGTTTCTTTAGTTTTAGCTCTTGTACGCCAATAGATCCATTTAGGATTCACGCCAAAAATCCTCACCAACGTCTGGCTGGTCTCTTTCTCTAATTCAACGGATGGATTTTCATCTTTGCGCACCGGTGAAAAATACTGAACGCAAAAGCGCCCAGCATAATAATCGATTGCTAATGGATACTTAGTCATTTCGAGTTCATAAATCCGAAAACAATTCGTCTGCGCACTCTCTGCCCATAGCCGTCTTTCCGAATAGTTTTTTCGAATGCATTGCTCAAAAGAAGCTGTTTTACCGCTGTTTTCTGTAATCTTTGGAAGTGTTATGTGCATCGTGTCAGCCTAACTATAGATTCAACATGCGCTGTTTGAGGAAACATATCAAAGGGATGGATCTCTTCCACAAAATATCCTTTAGAAGAGAGGATTGCCAAATCGCGCGCAAGTGTTGCTGGATCACAAGAGATATATACAATCTTCTTTGGAGAGAGCTTCGCAAGAGTCTCGAGAAAGATCGGTTCACACCCCTTACGCGGAGGATTGAGAAGCGCCACATCGATTGCGCCAAGCGTCGCAATGAACTTTTCTGCATAATCGCACACAAATCGTGTATTTGAAATTCCATTTAGCCGTGCATTTTCCTCCGCATCGGAAATGGCTTGGGCGACACACTCAACGCCAATCACATTTTTGGCCCTTTGCGCTAAAATCAAAGAGAGCGTCCCCACGCCACAATAGGCATCCAAAACGACTTCTTCTCCCCGAAGATCACATAAAGAAACCGCTTTTTCATATAACTTTTGCGCCTGAGCTGGATTCACTTGAAAAAAAGAAGCAGGGGAGACCTTAAAGGATAACCCACATAACATTTCAGTAATACATGAAGCTCCCACAAGCACATGAAAGTCATCCGATAAAATCACATTACTATGCAAAGAATTTCGGTTTTGAATGACTCCCTTTACTTCCACAAGCGCTTGGATGATCTGATCTGCAACAGATAATAACTCGGGTGATCCACTCCCATTGGTTACAAGAACCACGAGAACCTCATTTTTTTGCACCGCCGTTTTAATCACAATGTGCTTAAGTTCTCCAGATTGGGTTTTGGCATCATAGGCGGTTAATTTTGAATTTTTAAGAATCTTAGCGACCCCCTGAAACACCTTTTCTCCCAATGGACAGTGGATCAAACAGGCTTCGATCTCGATCAAATCATGCGACTCTTTTGCATATAACCCCAAAGAGAGCCCTTCTTTTCCCATTTTGACAGGCAGCTGAATCTTATTTCGATACGCCAAAGAAGCCTCAGATGGCTCACATGGAGCGACAGTACACTTGAGCTTTCCAATCCGCTCAATTGCATCCACAACTCGCTGTCGCTTGAAATTCAGTTGCATTGGGTAATCCATATGCATCAATTGACACCCCCCACACCTGCCAAAGAGAGGACATGGCGGCGTGGCGCGATTCGGGGATGCGGTAAGGATCTGTAGGACCTCTGCGCGTCCATACGTTTTCCGGGATTCCGTTACATGTACATGAACCGACTCTTCCGGTAGAGCGCCATCGATAAAAAGGGTAAACCCCAAATGCCTAGCGACACCTTCTCCATTAATCCCCAGTCGTTCAATGACCGCATCGAACGAGGAATCCACCTCAGGTTTAGTACCCATTTCGCCCTGCCAATTATTAATAATAATCGTCTACAATAGGCTAATTAGGATTAAAAAACCATGATCATCAAAGTTAAAATTATTTTACACACAAACTACTTGAAGAATCGGGATTTTGATCAGGCAAGCTCCTTAAGATTTTTTGTCTGGAGAGAGCGACCATTGCCGCTCAAGCAAGGCTCTAAGAGAAGACAAAAAATCTGGGGTAAAGCCGACTCCATCAAAAACCGATTCTTCAGGTAGTTTGTGTATAAAATCGGCGCGCAGCCAGGTTCTTCGCTTTCTTTAGATTAAAAATAAGTTTATTACACGTTTCTGTATTGTGTCTGATTCTTTATTATGTTTTTTATTTTAATATTGAAATTAACTAAAGCTTTTTGCTATTATTTAGTAATATATTAACGGTTGGGCTTTTGACAATGGTTGTTGCTCTGGACTGTTGAATGCGCCAAGAATACAGAGGTTGAGATGTCTATATCAAAAATCGGTCCTTTACATTGTTCCTTATTTGCAAAGTCGATCTTAGAAAAAATCCATCAAGTGGATCAAACCATTTTGTATGGAGCTACACCCCCAATGGAAGTGGATAAGATCCTGTCTCAAAAGAAAATCCAGTTGATGGTTGCCCAAGCAAAGCAGGCTGTTAAACAGCCTCAAACGCCTATGAATCAGCTCGCAACACTTCTTGTGGCTTTATACGCAACAGATGGCCATTCGGATCAGATATGCGCGTTGGTCAATCAGATGGATGAGGGACTTTTTAGTTTACTCTGCTACTTGGTTTGGAAAGTGGAAGGGGAATCGCAAGACGATCTAATCTATGGAGAACGTCGCATCAAAGCAAACCCTCGACTTTTACTGACTATTGTCAATTCGGAAGGGGACAATCCAATAGAAATTTTGATCAGAAATCAAGGCGTTTCCTTAGACGAACTCAAGGGAATCCTTTTTTCAACACATTTTAAAATATCCGAGCAAAGTTCAAATCAGATTGTGAATAAAAAAATGATTCTCGAATCTTATTATCAACAGTTAGCTAAAGAGATAGGGGTTCCTAAGAACGCTCTGGATTTTGACTTGATTGCAGGAGATGAAAACTTAGCATTTGAAATTGCTAAACTAGCCGCAATAGCTCAAGATGGAGGGGGCGTTTCTGCGTGT
>CAMAVL010000171.1 GCA_945861735.1 Chlamydia trachomatis | reverse complement strand
GTCGATCTTAAGTCGCCCCATATTGTTAATATGGGGCGACTTAAGATCGATGATCCGCGGGAGCTTTCGCGCAGGTCCAAATCCAAGTTCATGACCGAGTTGGGTATATGATCGATGATCCGCGGGAGCTTTCGCGCAGGTCCAAATCCCGAGTTTCAGGCCGACTGCAGTATACAGCCTTGCAAGCCATCCATCATCTAAAAGTAGAGGGAGATGCAGGCTATACGATCATCACAATGCCTCGAGGTATGACAATAGACTTCTTGCATAACCTCTTCTCCGGGCACGGACAAGGTCACGGAGAAGAGGTTATGCAAGAAGTCTAATGATTAGCAAACATTCCAAAGCTGAAGGGCTCGATTGGCGTGTTCATAGCCAAGAATAGACAGGGACGCGGGATTTAAGATAAAATGCTTTCCAGCTTCCAGGGGAAGTTGAAGCCAGCTGGTTGTAAATGCTCTCAGACAATGGCCGTGAGCAATGAGAGCGATATTTCCTTGGAGCGATTCGAGCTTGAGGAGAAGGCGATTCATTCGAATGGACATCTCCTTTGGGGACTCTCCATTAGGAGCTCCATTTGAAAAGATATTCCATGAGGGATTCGTTTCTAGAATTTGGGGCGTTGTGAGTCCTTCATAATCCCCATAATTCCATTCAGCAAGATCGGGCTCGATGATTGCCTTCTCTGAAAGACCTGCTAACTCACATGTTAATAGAGCGCGCTTGCGCGGACTTACAAAAACGTGCGTAAAGACATGGTTTGTAAGTCTGGTCTTAAGCATTTTTGCTTGGGCGATTCCCTTAATAGTTAGAGAAATGTCGGTCTTGCCTGTGTGTTTTCCCGATAATGACCATTCTGTTTCCCCATGACGAATGAGATAAATGGAGGAAGGAGACGTTTGTTTTAAATGCATTTTTGGAGTACCTTAAACCTTGATTTCCTCACTTTATTGAAAAAAATGGTGCAAAGTCAAGTGAAACTTCTTCATTCTCATGCAGAGCAATTTCAAAAAGAAATGGGTGTACTCTATCTTCCTCAGTTAGAATTTATCGATTTGAAAACAGAGAGGAAGATCAGGGAGCGATGCAAACGGGAAGAGAGAAAAAAATGGTTGGATCCCCGTCAAAAATGGCTGGGTAGTTATTATTCCAAGGAGATCACCCAGGGCTTCACTTTGGATGTGACAATCAAATGGATCGATGAGTGTGTGGGCTATGGGGTCTTTACGAACGTGCCCATAGTCAATCGTGCGTATATTGGAGAGTATACAGGCATTGTGCGCAAACGCCGGTTTTTTGCCGAAATGAAGAATCACTACTGCTTTGATTATACAATTGGAATCGGGAGAAAAACACCCTACGTCATTGATGCCGCAGGGTGTGGTAACTATGCGCGCTATATCAACCATAGCACGGATGGGAACATAGAAACAGCTTCCGTCTTATGCAATGGGATCATGCACATTATCATGTATGCCACGGAAAGCATTCCTAAAGGAGCCCAGCTCTGCTACGACTATGGAGCAGACTATTGGGCCAGACGTAAAGCGCCTATTGTACTTCGTTGATTCCTAATAACTCCACTTCGAAAACAAGGGCTGTGTTAGGTGCAATGTCTTGTCCGAATCCTTGCTCTCCGTATGCGAGATAAGGGGGGATGAAGAGTTGGAATTTATCACCCACTTGCATGAATTGTAATCCTTCAGACCAGCCGGATATCACGCGGCTAAGAGGGAATACAGCGGGTTGTCCTCGTTGATAGGAGCTGTCAAATACTCTGCCATCGGTAAATGTTCCGCGATAATGAATTTTTACAGAATCTAAGCTTGTTGGATGCTCAGATGTTCCAGGTCCTTTAGAGAGGACTTTATATTGTAGGCCAGAACTGAGGGTAACGACACCTTCTTTGTCTTTATTGCCGTTTAGAAAAACCTCGCTTGCTTTTTTATTCTCTTCTGAAATTTTTGTGATAAATTGCTTTTGTTGCATCTCTACCTGATTTCTTAAAGACTCGAGCATCGCATTGATTTCTTCTATGGGAATCTGAGGTGTGTTGTTTTTAAAAGCATCGACAAAACCTCGATATATGCACTCCAAATCCACATCCGCAAATTGTTGCTTGATATTTGCGCCTGTTTGCAATCCAATGCAATAGCTCGCTTTTTCTTTAGTTGTCATCATTTGGTTTAATTCCGTCATTTTATGGCCTTAAGTTAAGTGATGTGCAAAACATACACGAATGGCAAATTGGTCCACAATAGTTTTTTAGCAAGCGCGCAAGTTGCTAACAATGAGTGAGATAAATTACATTCTATTTTAGTGGCCTTTTGTGATACACTACTTAGTAATTAAAAAATTTAAACTTAAGGAAAATATGAGCCTCATTGCAGATCAAGAGATTTTACTCCTCGACATCCTAAAGATCATCGCCCCCGATAGCTCTGCTACGACATTGCGCTCGTGGATCGAAAAAGGGCGTGTCGTTGTGTCTGGGCAGGTGGCTTCTAAAGCGAAAATGATGGTCCATAAAGGGCAGGAGGTTATCATTGGTCATCGGGTGAATTTCATTCACGGCGGGATCAAGATTTTATTTGAAGATGATCACCTAGTGGTTATTGAAAAACCAGAAGGCCTTTTGAGCGTTGCGACCGATTTTAAAAAAACACATAACGTACATAGCTTTCTTAAAAAACGGCTCCATGCAGGTCGCGTTTTCCCAGTTCACCGCTTAGATCGCGATACGTCTGGTGTCATGATATTTGCTTTAAGTGAATCTTCTAGATCGTATTTTAAAGAACAATTCAAAGACCACACGATTGAGAAAATTTACTATGCATTGGTAGAGGGGAAAGTCAAAGAAAAGACCGGGACATGGGAGAGTTATTTGAGAGAAGATGACAATTATTTTGTGAAGAGCACCTCGAACGTATTTGATGGGAAACTCGCAACAACACATTATGAAGTCATTCAACAGAATGCGAATATGACTCTTTTAAGATTGCATCTAGAAACAGGACGTAAAAACCAATTGCGCGTTCACTGTAGTGAAAATGGATTTCCGATTGTTGGCGATAAAAAATATGGTTCTAAAACGAATCCTTTGAAAAGGGTGTGTCTTCACTCTCAAAAACTCTCTTTTGTGCATCCGGAAACACAAAAATCTCTTTCTTTTGAATCTCCATTACCAAAAGCTTTCCAATTGCATCCGATTTCAAGTCATGCATGGGGTGAAAAAAGCAACCCATTGTGGAGTACTTGATTTTAAATCTTAAGCGCGCTAAACATGGGGCTGTCCCTGAAAGGAGAATTCCATGTTTTTAGCTCATGTACCAAGCTTTTTAATATTAGCCTGTAGCCCAGTTCTTATTTCTGCATCTCCACTTCAAACGATCCATCAACAGCAATCCCCGATAGATACCGATATTCAACGGTATGCACAGGAAGTGATTTCATCGCTTTTTTTGGATGGATTTCAAATCAAAGATCTCATCCGGATGGTTAAACGATCAGAGGCTCTGATTGTAAGGGATTACAACTTATCACTAGAGGAGAGGCAATACCAAGTGTCTCAAGTACTCGATCTAATTATCGATCAAACAGATACTCCCCATCTTCCCGATTATATATTCGATCCCGTCTTTATACCCAACTCGGTCATGAACTTGGATTTGGACCTGCGCGAAAGCTCCCGCGGATCATCGATCTTAAGTCGCCCCATATTAACAATATGGGGCGACTTAAGATCGACGATCCCCGGGGCTTTGGCGCGGTCCAAATTCCAAGTTGC
>CAMAVL010000170.1 GCA_945861735.1 Chlamydia trachomatis | reverse complement strand
ACAAGACTTTTTTTGAGCGTCAAAGCTCCCAGGGATCGAATAGCGCAAATGGGGCTAGTATTGAATAATACAACCCCATTTGCGCTATTCGATCCCTGGGGCTTTCACGCCAAAAAAAGTTTTTGTCTAATGTGACTTTGTCAAGATAGTATTGTTGTTGAAGACCAGGATCGTTTATTATTTAAATCAGAAGCTATTTTTCGCATTCTAACTTCTTTGGGAGGCGTCTGGAAAATTCTTGCACTGGTGTTATCGTTTGTCCCCATTCCTCTGTCCAATTATATTTACGATAGGATTGCACGCATTAGGCACCGCCTTTTTGCAAAACCTAAAGAGAGCTGTCCCATTATCCCTTCTGAAATGCGTGAGTTTTTTGAGCAGTTAAAATGAGATAGCAGGTGTCAGTCTAGAACTTATTCCATCTGGTGGACTTCCGATCGGGACCATTTTGTCGGCGCTGACAAAATGGTTTTTAGCATCATTTATGGTGATTTTATTTTTCTTAAGTGATATTCTTTCTGCCAGCAAGAGCGTCTGAATTCGACGCTTAAGCAATTTCTTTAGCAAAAAATTACAGGTTAATAATGAAACATAAATATTTAAAGACACTTTTGCCGATTTTTTTAATGACTGCATTTGTGCATGCAGATCAGGGGGCTTCTACAGAAGAAAAAAAAGAACCGAACTTCATTCAGTATCACAACAGAATGATCGTGTTTTTCCCGCTCCATCAGGGGTATGAAAGGATCAAACCGGATGCTTTTTACGTGGGTCTAGAAGGGTATTTGGCGTCTGTGCTGAATAAAGGGAATGACAACCTTCTTTTGGATGCAGAGTTGCGTATGGGATACAACTTCTTTCTCAATGGACGGGATCACTTAACTCCATTTGCGGGAATTGGATTCGTGGAAGATTTTTTTAAGCGACATGATCACGTGCGTCATAATCCAGGCGTTGTATATGGCGCAATGGGTTTTCTATACGATCACGAGTTCAATACCATTTTTAATTTAGGTCTTCATGCTAAATTCCTGATTGGTGGACCTGTCGGCAACAAGCATTTTGATTGGGGAACTCCTGTTGTCGGATCGGATGTTTCTCTTCCAATCACATTTCGTTTTGGACACAAGAGGCATTGGGATTATCGCATCGAGCCGTTTAACATCTATTTGCATGGTTCAAATGACTCTCAAGACTATTGGGGCTTCCGCAATAGCTTAGGCTATCGATTTTAAAGCAGATACTGTTAGGCAGTCTTCAGCTTATTTTTTATTTAATCCAAAAAATGAAATAGATGGGTCTTCTGAGACTCATTTCTTAGGTGATAGAGAGGAAAACACCGAGTTAAGATGTCCTTAACAGACGGGATCGTGCCTTGGCGTTACTGGTCCAATCTTAAAATACAACTCTCTGAAAATGAGTGGTTTGTTCAGTTGTACCCAAAAACGGTACAACTGAACTTTTAGAAGCGGACTATTAGAAATGAGGGATATTCAACTGTACCCAAAAAGGGTACAGTTGAAGGGCTTGGTTTCTCCACGGCATTTTCGGTTGGTTTCTGTTCCGGAAGATAAAGAGCTTTTAGAAATGGAGTAGATTCAACTGTACGGAAATAACGTAGAGTTGAAGGGTTTGTTCAGTTGCTCGGAAAAATCGAGCAACTGAACAGAGCTGCAACTCAATTTGGCATGCGGTTTTTGGCTTGCTCAATCGCGATTTGGTTGATTTGGGAGAGGGCCTTGGCGCCAGAGGCTCCTTCAATTGCTTTAATGGCAATATCTTGAACTTGTCGTTTAGCTTCGTCTAGTTGTGCTTGGAGAGAGCCCATTTGAGTTTGTTGACTAGCAAGAGATTCTTGTTGTTGTTTGAGTTTAAGCTCCCCAATTTGTTTTTCAACAAGAAGATCCCGTTTAAGTCTTTCAATTTCTTGATTGTATTTTGCTTCAGCTTCCTTGGTGGCCTCTTTTGTTGCTTTCGCACATTCTGTAGTTAGGCGGCTCTGAAATTGCTCGACTTCTTTTTTCAGTGTAACGAATTCTTCTTCTTGGCCTTTAAGCGTTGTTTCTCGCTCTTTCCAATTCTTTTCTAAGGACTCTTGCTCTTCTCTATTTTGTTTTTCTTTGAGTCGGTAGTCCTCTTCAAATCGATCCTGTTGTTTTTTTCGCTCGAGAAGTTTTTTGTATTCGTAGTCTTCTGTTTCTCGAGAACGACTCTTTTTTAGAGTCTCGTTATATTCGGTCTCTTGTTGTTTTTTGTCTTCTATTTCTATTGTCCACTCTTGCCGTGTATTCAAAAGATCAGCTTCAAAAGAGGCTTTTTTAGTTTGATAATCTGCTACGAGCTGGTCGATGCTACTTGCAGCAATGTCAATCCCATGTAGACGGTGCAGATCTTTCGATTCTAAGGCGACAGCCTCTTTTAGTGATCGCAGCAAGCCCACTTCGGCATTCATTTTTTCGCCAAGGCCAGAAAGGGTTCTAGAGATCTCCACATTGAGATCGGAAAGCTTTTTAGCAATGACTTCAACTGTGATTTCACTGACCGCCGCACGCACTTCGGCTTCTTGCATCTGTGCAACCATTTCATTTTTCAATGAAGAACCTGTTTTTTCACTAGCGACATGCTCTTCAATTGCTGAAAATTCCTGTTCTACTTCTGCTTTTGAGCGTTTTGCTCGAGTGGGTTTCAATGCCATAGTGCTCCTTTAAGTGAAAAAGAGAAAATCTTAGAATTTTATGAGTTTTTTTATCAATTAGAAAATGGAATCCATTTTTTCACTAGCAATTTTTCTTTTTTTAAAGTAAGACTAGATATTAGAATCTTTAAATCCGATATTGTTTTTTAATATTGCGTCTTGGCTCTATGAAAAAAGTGTTTTCGGTATATTTTGCTGCTGCCAGCGCTCCTCTTTGCTGTGCCGCCTCCGATTCCATCGGCAGGTGTTGTGGAGCGGGAAATTGAGCAGGAGTATGAGGCGAAGCCGCTGGAAATGCAGAAGGATATCCCATCTGTTGAAGTGGATATTCCAGAAGAGCGTCTTGATTTCCCATCTCATAAAACAGTGTCTATTCAGGCGGTTACAATTGAGGGGAATGAGTCGGTCTCAGATAGGGAAATTCAGGGGTGGATCGAAGAGTTTGTGGGGACGAGGATGTCCATTGCTGATATTTATCGGATGTGTAAAACAATCGATGAAGGGTATGCGGCAAACGGATATTTTCTTGCCAGAGCGTATCCTCCACCTCAAGACATTCAAGATGGTGTGCTTGTCATTCGAATACTCGAAGGTCGGATTGGATCCATTGAGGTTGAGGGAAATAAACATTATAAGACGGCGTTCATCCGTAAATATTTTGAGCCTTTTTGTTGCCACGCATTGAAATACGATGAATTTTTAAAGGCGCTGCTTTTGTTGAATGAAAATGCAGATTTGTCAGCTGGCGTTTTATTTGAGAAGGGAAGGCAAGTTGGAACGGCGGATTTGATTGTTCGCGTGAAAGACAAGAGGCCGATTCATTTGTATTTGAATGAGAACAACTATGGACGCAACCTGACGACGAATACGCAGATGGGGGGCGCTTTGATTGGGGAAATTGCATCGTTCAAGGGGATAAATTTTCCGTTGCAGAAGTAGTCGGATTTCCGTTGAAGGCACTTTATTTTACAGACGCGACGTATATACCCAACTCGGTCATGAACTTGGATTTGGACCTGCGCGAAAGCTCCCGCGGATCATCGATCTTAAGTCGCCCCATATTAACAATATGGGGCGACTTAAGATCGACGATCCCCGGGGCTTTGGCGCGGTCCAAATTCCAAGTTG
>CAMAVL010000169.1 GCA_945861735.1 Chlamydia trachomatis | reverse complement strand
CCGGCGGAGCGTTTGCTGAAGTGGCGGGAGTAGTTTTCAACGCCTTTGCAAAAGCCGATCTCTTTGAGCATTTCGAGATCGTAGAGGGTGCGTTGTTGGATGCGTTGTTTTTCAACGAGGCGATTTTCTGTTTCAAAAAAGGTGATCCGCTCGTGGAGCTCTTGGCGGATGGTGTCGATGGCGGAAAGACGGATGCTTTCGGGTGTAACGTGGTGGGATCCGGGATAGATGGTGATTTGTTCGAGGCGGGCGCGGACTTTTCCGGTGAGGGGATCGATTTCACTGATGCGCTCGATTTCATCGCCGAAGAATTCGATTCGGTAGGCGCATTTTTCTTCGTAGGCGGGCATGATTTCAAGGATGTCGCCTCGGACTCTAAAGGTGGATGTGATCCTTAAATTATAAATGGGTTGTTTTTAACATAAAAAATACAATTATGTGCATATTATAAATATGTAGATATTAAAATCATATAAATATCTAAATTTAAGCAAGGGTCTGGTAATTAGATGTTAAAGCAGAGTGCTGCTTGGTCATGGGGTTTTGGTTTCTTGAAATTTGACCTCTTGCAAGTCGAGGTAAATAAGTTTGTGGGGATAGTCGATAAAGAGGGAATGTTTTTTGAGAAAATCTAGCCCAAGAAAACCTTCGTAATCAAAGCGGGAGCATAAATCGATAGGAATAATGGAATGAGCTCCAAAATCGTGCCCCATTAAGCAAAATTGAGATGAGGAGGTGGGATGTGGCGCGCGGATTACTGTATGCGTAGCTCCTGTATCGAGAAGAAGACGTTGAATTCCTTCATCTGTTTTACAGATAAGCAAAATACCATCTGGATGCAGAACAAAGGGGATAACAAGAAGGTTTTTAGAGAGAAGCCCAGCTTGTTGAAGGGGTAGATAACTATTGCTGGCATAGATCGCGGAGTGGGGCAAGTCTAAGAATAGATTGTATTTTTTAAGAATAGGGTGACCAATGGCCCCTGTGGGTTGAGAAACAAGGTCATCAAAAGATACATTGATATGAAAATTCTCGTTATTTTGCTTAGAAAACACATCATCAAGAATTAGATTGCCAATTTTAATCTCGGGGATTGTATAGGCGGGGGATTCATATCTGGTGCCTCTAAAATCGCTCCAATAGGCTGTGCCATAAGAGATTTTATGGATGGTTTTTAAAATTTCTTCGTTTAAAGAAACAGGAAAGCTACTACCTAAGTCAAATTCTAAAGGATAAGCGGTTCCTTCGATGGAGATGTTTATAATAGGAAGACGCCTATCGCCAAAGGTGATAGGAAAATGCTCAAAGTAAATTGGAGGAGGCTCAATATAGGCAATTTTATTGGAATAATCGATATAAAAGGCATGCTTTTTAAGAAAATCCATGCCAATAAATCCATCAATCTCGCTTAGGCCATTGGGCATATCGAGAGGGTAAAGAGTAATCGCTCCAAATTCTTGTTCTCCTATGGAAAAAGTAGATGATTCAAGGGCTTTTTCTAAGGAGGTTAGAGAGGATCGGATGAGGCTGAGTGTGGAAGTGGTGTTAATGGCAAGCTTGAGCGCTCCCATTTCGGTATTGACATGCAGGATGATGCCACCACGACACAATTCAAATGGAACACGTACCCAATTGGCGTCAGCGAGCTTTTTAGCTTGAAGCTTAAGAAAAGTATCGCAAGCAATGATTCGTGAATGGGGGAAATCTACAAGAAGATTCAACGTTCCTCCTAAATACTTTCCAAGAAATCCATCGTAATTTAGTTCCGTATTATGATGGGCTGAGATGTTCGTTACTATTAAATCTCCTAACTTGATTTCGGGAATTAAATAAGAAGGGGAATTATGGCATTGTCCGTTTATGTCATGCCACTCTACATTATCTTGCTCTTGTTTATTAATTTGATCTAAAACCGCTTTACTTAAGGATAGCGGAAATCTAGATCCGATATCCACCGCAAGCTCATAGGTGTGGCCTTGCAGCTCGACTGTAACTAGTGGATAGTTGGAATCGGTATACGTAACGGGACAAGAGTTAAAGTACCCAGTTGAGTGGGGCCATAGCACAATTCCAATGCCTAGAGCAATAACCCCAACTAAAATTAGAGATTTTGAGTGTTTTAGAATTTTTTTGATGCGTCTATCCTCACTGTAACCTCTCCCTTGGCATTTCCTTTGCTATCTTTGCCTGCGGATCCTCCAACACTTCCTTCCACTTTAACTCTGTTATCCGTTTCTCTAGATATGCTGACGCGGCCTTCAGCGCATTTATTTCCTTCCGAATCCGTTTTTGCTTCTGCGGAAGCTCTTATTTCTCCTTGCCCCCGGCTGAAAACATAGGAATTAATGTCTGTTTTCCAATCCACGGAAAGAGGCTCTGAAACTTGAGTTGTTGTGGTAATGAGGCTGCTCCCTGGCGACTCTTGTCCACATAAAATGGATTTCAGCCATTCGCAAGCGGCTGATTGAATACGTGCAGTATTTAAATCATGTCCATAGCCTTCTAAACGCAGATAGGTAAGCGCTTTTGTTTCTATCAAGACTTCAGCTGCGAGATCAGCACTGAGAATGGGAATTTTATTATCCTCTACTCCATGGACAAGATAAATAGGAAGGGAGAGTTGATTTAGAGGTGTCAATGCTTTATGGGCAGTAAGAAGAGCTGTCCACCATTTGTAAGTATTTCCCAGAAAATATTTGTTAGGAGTTGGGTCGAGGATCATGGCACTCATTTGGTTTTCTAGAAAATGCATGTATTCATCAATTTCATCTTGCGATGCTCCATGTTCTTTCAAACGACGATGGATCATCCATTTTACTTCTTCACAGGGGTTCATGCCACCACCAGTTGCAAATAATAAAACAGCTGCTGTTTTCGGTGTTTGAGCAGCTAAGCTTGCAGCAAGAAGGCCGCCTTCCGATTCACCCCAGAAAATGATCTTTCCTTCCCATTCGAGAGCGATCGCAGATAGGTTTTCAAGACAAAGAGTATAATCCTCTAGGCGGTGTTGAAGGCAGTTAGTCTGGTTATACTCAAATAAGTTGATCTCATCTTTGGAGATGCCTTGTTTTTCGATAACGATAAGTCCAAGTCCTAGAGGTTCTACCTGCTCGCATAAATCCATATGCCATTTCAGAGCGCTTTCGCACCATGAGCCTTGAATCGCACAAATAATGGGAGAGGAACTGGTGGAGGGAGGAGAAAAATAGCCTTCTAAAACGGTGCCGTCTTGTCGTTGTAGGGAAAAGGGATATATCTCCACAGTTGATGCTTTTTCGCATCCAAAGATACAGGACAAAAGCACGCAAAATCTAGTGACGCTCTTTATCATATGAACTCCTTAAATCTGTGTAAAAAACATTAAACTTTTATTTGCTTTTAATGCAATCGATTAGTGGATCAAAATTTTAGTCAATACATCGTTTGAGTTCTCGTGATTTTGCATCATCTGTGGCGATGCATAGAGAATAAGGTGGAGTTATTCGAGGAGACGCAGGTTTTGGTAGTGGAGGAGGAGGTCGCGCAGGCGGGCGGCTTCTTCGAAGCGGAGCTCTTTTGCGGCTTGGTGCATCGCGCTTTCTGTTTCGCGGATGTGTTGCTCGATGGAGGGCGCTGTGAGGTGGGGTGCAGAAGGTTGCGGTACGGGGATTTCGCCGAAGGTTTCGGAGAGGCTTTGGATGGGGGAGCGGCTGGTTGAGCGGGGCGTAATGTGGTGGAGTTCGTTGTAGGCTTGTTGGAGGGCGCGGCGGGCGGTTGTGGTGTCGAGGGTTTTTTGGATGGAGGCGGTGATTTTGTCGGCGTACATGATGACTCTGCCTGAGATATTGCGGGCGGCTCGGCCACAGGTTTGGATGAGGGCGGTTTCACTGCGGAGGAAGCCTTCTTTGTCGGCGTCGAGGATGGCAAC
>CAMAVL010000168.1 GCA_945861735.1 Chlamydia trachomatis | reverse complement strand
GATGATCCGCGGGAGCTTTCGCGCAGGTCCAAATCCAAGTTCATGACCGAGTTGGGTATAATTTAAATTCACAGGAAGGCATATTCAAGCCGATCCTGTGAATTTAAATTACGCCTGAGAGACTCATCTCAAGCGAGATGAGCTCAGAAAAAGTTGCAAAGTCGAGTTAAAACCTGCCCTATTGCCTCAAACAAACGGAACATCGAGATCTTGTCCGAGCAATTGAACAAACCCTTCATTTTCAGATAGTTGCTTCTTCATATCCACGCTTAAGTAATACGATATTTTCGATATGCACCGTATGCGGAAATTGATCAACCGGTTGGATGATGACTGGTTCATACCCCATAGAGCGCAACTCTTGGATATTGGCAACTTGTGTTTCCACATTGCAAGAGACATATAAGATCTCTTCTGGAAGAAGTTCTTTTAATTGACTCAAAGCTGTCGCATCAAGACCTGATCGTGGGGGATCGATGATGACAAGGTCTGGAGAAATAAACCCCTCTTCTTTTTTAAGTTCATAAAGTTTTTTACCTACATCCCCACAGATAAGTCGCAGATTTGTGATTTGATTGAGCGCTCGATTACTTTCCGCATCAAAAATGGCATGCGGATTGAGCTCTATTGCAGTCACTCTCTCTGCGCTCAATGCAATCGCCATCCCGAGTGTCGCTGTTCCCGCATAGAGATCCATCACATGTTTTTTAGGAATTGAAACCATCTTTAATGCCTCTGAATATAAGACTTCCGCTTGGGCAGAATTGGGCTGAAAAAAGGAGGTGGGGCTAATTTTGAATGTGAGTTCTCTTCCGTTGATTGTTAATTTTTCTAAAATATGATCGGGGCCGAAAAGATGCATCTCATAGAACTGAGTTGGAACTCCTTTTTTAATTTGATGGATCCGTAAAAAAATGCTTAAACGAACACCATCAGGAGAGCTTGCCTGAACGCTTTTGATAAACGCATCGAGCTGCGTTTGTTTGATCGGATAGGCAGGATTACCAGAAACTGTCAACATCACCATTTTATCCCCCGTACGCAAGCCCTCTCTTAAGGTCAAGTTGCGCAAGGCCCCAGTGTCATTCATTTTGTAAGCGCTAAGGCCACTCTCTTTCCACCACTGTCTTACGTTTTTTAAAACATCGACAAACCAGAGGGATGCCAAATGACACTCTTGAAGATTTAAGACGTGACCTCTAGAGCCTGCGATGATCAATCCCAAAAACTGCTCTCCTGCAAGGTTTTGAGAAAACGAAAATTCCATTTTATTGCGATAGCGCCAAGGATCTTTAGCACTAAGGATCGGTCGAATCTCTATTTTTAAGTTTAGAGCAGAAAAATGCGATGCGATGATCTTTTCTTTTTGAGAGAGCTGTTCTGTGTATTTCATCTGCTGCCAAGAACACCCCCCGCAAAGAGGGACATGCTGACATCTCGGCGCTGCACGTAAAGGGGATGCTTGGGAGACCTCTTTGATCCGCGCCAGCCGCTTCCCCCTTTTTTTTCCAGACAGCTCAACGATGAGCTCATCTCCTGGAAGGCCTGAGATCACTTCAACGGGGAGAGTAAATGCAGGGCAAGATCCAAGACCTCTCCCTCTCGCATTCAATCGATTAATAGAAACGACAATATCTTTATTCATCGAACTTGGACCTCTTGTAACCCTGAGGTTTACAAGAGGTCCAGTATCGCCGAAGATGAGCTAAAAGAGCTACCGAAATTTTGCCTTTGCGCGCATTTTCCTCTCTTTCTCAGCGCCCTTCTTTTCCATGACAATCGACTCTTTGCGATACGCTTTAGCTATCTTTGCAAATGCAATCGTTCCCGTACGCACCCTTTGGGCCGCTGTTCGATTCCCATTATTTGCCTTTTCAAGATCCTCGCAAAGGAGCGCCAACTGATCTTTAATCGCATGAATTGTATCTTTTAAAACCATATCAGACCTCATCTTACTCTTTTCCTCGACTTTGTAACTTTTTCTGGCCCCTCTCGCAGATAGAGTTCAGAAAAAGTTACAAAGTCGAGTTTTCTTCTCTTATTAAAACTCCATATTTCTTTTTTTAATATTGCGCAAGTTTTTTGAATCGTGCAATATTAGAAAATCACACTCAATAGGATTATCCGATGTATTTTATCAACGGCTCTTACGTCGCAAAAGAAGATGCAACCCTCTCTGTATTGGATTTAAGTGTATTACGCGGATTTGGCGTCTTTGACTATTTGCGCACCTATCGAAAAAAACCCTTTCACCTCTGGGACCACCTCTTGCGTTTGCGCTATTCTGCGGAGCAGTTGGGATTGCAACTTCCCTATTCTTTAGAAGAAATCGAGCAAATCATTGAAAGGGTTCTTGAACTGACAAATCTTCCAGAATCGAGCCTTAAAATCATCCTCACTGGAGGTGTAAGCCCGGATCAATTCACTCCTCAAAAACCTAGCCTTATCATTTTTGCATATCCTTTAAGCGCCTACCCCACCCATTTTTATACAAATGGAATTAAAGTCATTACAACACCCCTTTCTCGCTGTCTACCTACGAGCAAAACCATTCAGTACATTCCAGCTATTGTTGCCTTAAAAAAGGGGCGAGAACAAAATGCACAAGAAGCGCTTTACCTATCCCCAAGCGGGAAAATTTTAGAAGCCACAACGAGCAACTTCTTCGGCTTTAAAAATGGAGTCCTCCACACATGCTGTTCCGATGAAGTGTTAGCGGGAATTACCCGTGAGGCGCTTTTAAAGCTTTTGTCAAATTATTTCCCTATTTCTCATGAAGCAATTAGCTGCCAAGAAATTCCTTTACTCGAAGAAGCTTTTATCACGGCTAGCAATAAAGAAATCATGCCTGTTAACCAAATCGATGATTATCTTATTAATTGGGGTGTCGTGGGCCCTAAAACTCAAAAAATTATGGCTGTCTTTCGCGCCTATACCGAACAAGATATATGGCCTATGCTAAACATAGAACGCTACAAACTATTAGACACAGAAAGCCCTACTCTGTTAAACTCTTTCTAAGCATACGTTTTGACTATAGGAACAGATCAAATTTCTGCCCTAAAATCCAGAACCTATGCGAGCTAGTGTTGATCCCGTGTGTTTTGTATCCAACGTGCAGTCTAAACTAAAGTCCCGCAGATGGTCAGATCCCGAGTCAACTCATAAAGCCTTTGTGGGACTTAAGAGCCTTCAAGGGTTTTTAAAACAAATAAAGCCATTAAGTAATTAAATTTACTGTCTTGGTTGATCAATTTAAAGGAATGTTTTATTTATGAGTCAAAATTCAAATAAAAAACTGTACGTTGGAAGTCTCCCTTACAGCACAACAGAAGATGAACTCCGTGGTCTTTTCGAAGAGTTCGGCGCTGTTGAGTCTGTCCGTATTATCACTGACAAATTCACAGGCATGTCTAAAGGCTTCGGCTTTGTAGAGATGGAAAATGGCGATGACGCTAAAAAAGCTGTTGATGGAATGAACAGCAAACAACTCAACGGCCGTACTTTGATCGTTAACGACGCTCGTCCAGAGCAACGTCGCGAACGTAGCTTCAGCGGCGGCGAAGGCCGTGGCGAAAGCCGTGGTGGAGCAGGTGGCGGAGAGCGTTGGGGTGGTGGCGGTGGTGGAAACCAAGGCGCTGACAGACCGCGTCGTCCTCGTCGCGATTTCTAGTTAATCGCTTTTCTCTTCTATTTGAGAAAAAAACCGCCAAGCTTCTTGGCGGTTTTTTTATGTTAATAGACCTCTTGCGTAACCTAGCGCAAATTAATAAATGAAAGATTTTTGCGCGGATTGTTTTCGATTGGTTTTTGACATATACCCAACTCGGTCATGAACTTGGATTTGGACCTGCGCGAAAGCTTTCGCGCAGGTCCAAATTCCAAGTTGCTGACCGAGTTGGGTATACTCGAATGAGTAGGCAAAAACCGATC
>CAMAVL010000167.1 GCA_945861735.1 Chlamydia trachomatis | reverse complement strand
TGAACTTGGATTTGGACCTGCGCGAAAGCTCCCGCGGATCATCGATCTTAAGTCGCCCCATATTAACAATATGGGGCGACTTAAGATCGACGATCCCCGGGGCTTTGGCGCGGTCCAAATTCCAAGTTGCTGACCGAGTTGGGTATAACAGGGTAAACATCCCTTCACGAGATTGGCGTAAGAAAAGTCATCGTCTTCAAGATGGCCGAGATGGATTCAAAGCAAGAAATCGCAAGAAAGCAGAAAAAATTAAAATCCTCGAAGGCAGAACTTTGGATCTCGAGACCAGTCGATCTCAGTGGAAAAAGAAATGTCTTTTGATTCTGGGAGTTCAGGCCTCGACGCTTCTCAAGAACAAACCGCTAACATTTGAAGATGTACAGGTTCTTCATATAGAACTTTTAGAAAGGACCAGTGGTCCGAAGGAAACTGCTCGCCGTAAATCAGACTTTATCCCTCAATGGGGCGGAAGAGCTCTTCCAAGTCTTCTGCAGTTAATGATAGCGCCGAACCCTCGCCTTCTTCAAAAAGATTGTTAATAAGGGCTTGTTTTTTTTCTTGGAGCTTTAAGATTTTCTCTTCAATAGTCCCTTCAGTGATCAGTTTATAGACAAAGACGGGCTTTTCTTGGCCAATTCTATGAGCGCGATCGGTTGCTTGCTTTTCAGCTGCTGGGTTCCACCAAGGATCGTAATGGATGACGGTATCGGCAGCGGTGAGATTGAGCCCTGTTCCTCCCGCTTTTAAGCTCAAGAGAAATAGGGGAACTTTACCCGACTGGAACGTTTCCACAACTTCTTTTCTGTTTTGAGTCTCGCCCGTTAATTTCGCATATTGAATATTTCGCTTTACCAGCCCCTCTTCAATCAGTGCAATCATCGATGTGAAACTTGAAAAAAGGAGTACCTTGCGATTTTCTTGAAAAAGCTCTTCTAACAAGTTAAAAAGAAAATTCAGTTTTTCAGAAGAGGTGACACTTTTTGCAGCTTCTAACTTGACAAGTCGAGGATCGCAGCAGACTTGTCGTAATTTTAAAAGAGCATCGAGAATAATAATCTGACTCTTGGACAATCCCTTTTCTTGAACGATATTTTTCACTTTTTCATGCATGGAAATCCGAATCGTCTCGTAGAGATCCCTCTGGTCTTTTTCAAGAGCAATGCGATGAATGATTTCTGTTTTTGGAGGCAACTCCTTGGCAACCTCTTCTTTAAGGCGTCTTAAAAGAAAGGGGGCAACTCTCTTGGAAAGTCGCAGTTTTTGCTCTTTATTATTTTGTTTTTCAATAGGGGTACGGAAAAACTTTGTAAATTGTTTTTGATTGCCGAGCAGTCCTGGTGAAATAAAATGGAAAAGGGACCATAACTCTCCTAGATGATTTTCCATAGGAGTACCGCTTAAACAGAGTTTATGCTCCGCTTGAAGTAGACTTGCGATTTGGGTCGCTTTAGCATGTGTGTTTTTAATGAATTGCGCTTCATCCAGGATGAGGTAGTAATAGTTGTATTTAAGCAAGACATCTTGATCTCGCGCCAAGAGTGGATAGGTAGTCAAAATAAGGTCGTATTTTTTGAGATCTTCAAAATGCTCCTTTCGGTCCATTCCTTGAAGGATGAGCACTTTAAGAAGTGGGGTAAACTTTACAGATTCCGATTCCCAGTTGGACATTAAACTTTTAGGTGCGACAATAAGACAAGGAAGGTGCATTCTCCCCTGCTCTTTTTCTAAAAGTAAGAGGGAGAGCGTTTGGATTGTTTTACCCAGACCCATATCATCTGCAAGAATTCCCCCAAATTTATTTTCTCTTAAAAATTGAAGCCAACTCAAACCTGTTTGCTGATAGGGGCGAAGTGTTGCTTTTAACGTGGTGGGAAGTGTTGCAATTGGAATGTTTTGAGAATTTTGCAATTTCTTGCCAAGAGAGTGTAACGATTCTGCTCCCCGCCAAGTGATTTTTTTATCCGTGATTTGCGCTTCCCACTCCAATAGCTCTGCAGCTTTAATGCGAGGAAGACGGATAGATTTATTTTTTGAGTCGTGCAATTCTAAAAGAGTTTTAATGATATAAATAAAGCGCTTCTTTGGAATGCCTATTATTTTACCATTGGGAAGCTGTACAGAAAAAACAGCTTCTTCAACTAATTCTAGAGATTCCAAAGAAAAGTTAGGTTGTTCTAAAACATTGAGAAGAATCGGAATGAGATTGATTTTTTCCCCGTTAATCATCACTCCAAGTTCGATATCAAACCAATTGGAATCGTTTGAGCTTTCCTCCAGATCGACAAACCACTCGTCTGCCTCATCTATCCAATCACAAGGAAAGGTGCTTTCAACGGAAGCCGCCCATCCCCCTTTTATAAGACTCTTTAATGCCAGGATGGCCTTGTCTTGTTGTTCTGGAAAAAAACTTAAGGTATTAGCGTAAGCTGGAAAAAATCTCTCATGAGGAAATAGGGTGCCTAGAGTGCTGAGAGGCTGTTTTAAAAGGACTTGTAGAAACTCTTTTTCTTTTTCTATATTGCGAATCACTTTGAGATATTTATCCTTAACAATCCGATGAATTTCTTTTTTAGGAAAATCTATGGGAATTTCTATGCCTTGATAAATAAATCCAAGCTCTATCAAAGGAACAACGCCTGCATCTTTGGGGTGATAATACGAATCAAAAATCCGAGATTCTCCATAAATGCGCAAGCGGGGCTTAGGATCTATCTGCAATATCTCTTCAGGAGGCAGTTGTGGTGGAAGAATTAATCCAGAAGTCGATTTTGTTTTATTAATTAATGTTTTACTAAATTGATCGATCTCTTCCAATGGAATTTTTGGGCTATTTAGAAACGATAGAATCATTTTTCTTGAAAGATCGGTTTGCAGTGGTCCACATTCACAGCTTTCAATATCGATATACCAAGGATCTCTAAATGGCAGAATAATGGAAACACTCGGAAGAAAGGCGTATCTCCCCAAAGAATCCACCTTCCATTCAAAATTAAGAGGTTTTAGAGGTCCTAATTTAAGAGGCTCTGTCAGCTGATTATTCCAAAAGCACCTACCTGTTGCAAGGATTTCACTCATGCTATCAAAGCAGGAGAGATTAAAGAGGTTATAAGAATCCAAATTGTCATAGTAAGAAGAAACGGAATCTGTCATTTTTGCAACTTGAAGAGAAACGAGAACATGACGATCTGCTTTGTTTAAAATCTTTTGTTGACCTGCACTATGGGTAAAACTTTTAGGTTTACTAAGACCGCCCGATTTAAGCTTTTTTGCCACACAAAAGAAAATATGGGGTGCTTTAATAGAATGCTTTTCTTCTCTAATGACATAGATCAGAAACTCAGAAAGTATTGGTTCAATTTCTTGTATAGCAGATTCTGCCACATTCGATAGCCAAGTATCCCAGAAAGGCTTCTGCCCCATATTAGATAAGCTTTTTTTCTCTAACGGATGGCCTAAAGTAGCAGCTCTTGTATTTCTTCCCAGTTGAAATAAGGCAGCCGCAACATGTTTACAACTAAATCCCACAGGACAACTGCACTGATCCTCAATCTCAATTAATTTTGCCTGGCTAAAAATCAGTTTAGCACTGACAGTATAGGGATTTATCTTAGAACCTTTAACTTTTGCAGATAATTCGACGTGTTTTTTTTCAGCACTTATAGACAAATCTGTAACAGCTCCATTTAAAGCGTACTGAACGCCCTTAAAAAGAGTGCCATGGTCAAAAAAATCTGCCAATGCTTGTTGGGAAAAAGATTCAGCTATCATGTCGCAAGATTTTAGCGCATGCCTCTAAAAAACAAAAGGGTTTAATTGATCCTGAGGACACGCGCAAACTTCGTCCTTCAGGGCGGAGTTAGCGTGCTTCTTTAAGGTTTTCCATATTTCCCCTTTTTCGTATAATGCCTTGTGTCGAAAGACCTACGGTCGGATAGACCGAAAGTAACGCTTCTCAAGTATGA
>CAMAVL010000166.1 GCA_945861735.1 Chlamydia trachomatis | reverse complement strand
CATGAACCGCCGTATACGGTTCCGTACGTACGGTGGTGTGAGAGGACGGGAGCTGAAAGGCTCCCTCCTACTCGATATTTGCGCTATTCGATCCCTGGGGCTTTCACGCCAAAAAAAGTTTTTGTCTAATGTGACTTTGTCAAGCTAATATCCAAGATATCAGTCTGGGTTACTTTTGTTTCAGGCTTTTTTAAAGCATAACCTGCTGATTGTCAATGCTTTATTTTTCAAATAACGCTTGCGAAATTAGTTCAAAGCCAAGAGGGGACGATAAACTGTGTTCAATAGGCTGCAAAGGAGCCTATTCTTGGCAGCCACTTCTGTTTCTTTTCTATTTGCATTGCAGAGTTCGCTCTCCGCGCGAGCATAGGTCTCTCAAGTCTGAACCATGCCGAAAAAAATCTTTATTTTTTCTGCTCTTTCTTCGGTTGAGCTTGCACGGGAGTTGGCGTTTTTTTAACGAATTTCTCTACGAACTCAAGTGCCGTATGTGCCAAGTTTTTAATGAGGGGATCCTTTGCCTCGTTCATAGACGCCTCTAAAACCTTCTCTCCCTTACCTACTTCTAGTGGATTGAGAGAAAGACTTAAGCCCAAAAAGGTTTTTGCCATTTCATTAGAAGGATCTTTTTCGAGGATGGCTTCAAATACCTTTACAGCTTGTTTGAGTTCGAGCTTGCATAGGTGGATGTAACCCATTCCAATTTTTGGCAGCATGTTGGATGGATCGAGCAGTTCTGCTGCTTTAAAGAGTTTAATGGCTGCATCCTCATCTCCTTGGTTAACAGCAATGAAGCCGGCTTCTACCATGAGAATGTAATGTTCTTTGAATTTTTGAAGTGTTGGCATTTTCTGACCTTGTGTCTTAAAAGTTTTATTTTGCAGTCAATTACTGACTTTTTTGGTTACGAACCATGAGGTTAACCACTGACTGTACTTGGGAAATTAAGTTTGAGATCGATTCACCAATTTGCGTGACCTGACTCATTGAAAATTGCAGAAGTAAGAACTTACCCGGTGTCGCTTGAGAAATACGAGAAGCGACGGCACGGACTTGAGATACCACCTGACTTTGTAGTTTGATGTACTGGTTAATTAACGTTCCAAACGATATGGTTGCCCAATTTGATTCGCCCATGATAAGTCTCCGATGAGTTATTTTTTATTTGCGATGCGTGTTAACACTCTTTGTAAAGCTCCATATCCATGTAGCAAGACGCCGAAATGGTCGAAATTTTCTGTGGCAGTTCCGCCGCGTAAGATGGTTTTAATCTCTTGAGTTTGCATCTCAACTGTTTTGAGAAGCTCTTTAATTTTTGCTGGGTTTTTTTTAAGTTCCTTCTCGAGATCGAATTCGAAGAGGGCGCGTCCTTTTTTTTCTAGTCCAAACATGTTAGTTGCTCCTTAAATCTTGTACTTACTGCAGATTGTAGTTAATTCTAAATTTTAATCCATCTTTTTCGAGTAAAATCATATTCGGCAAAATATTTGTGATCGCCATCCCATCAATAGAATCCCCAAGACTCAAGATTTTTCCATTGATGACCACAAACATGCTCTTAGCGTCCCTTTTCGAGTATCCCGATACCTGATACTGCCCAGAAATATCCACACGGGATGTATCTGCCGTTGTTGAGACCACAAAATTTTTCACCAATCGAATGCCGCTGAGTGCTTTGAGTTGATCGACCATTTTTTGAAAATGTTCATTCTCTACCCGATCGACCCGCCCTGTAAAGACCACTTCTCCATTGGCGAGCTGAAAAGAAATCCCGCTTAAGCCCTTTTGTGTGAGCATACTTTGAATTTGCGCTTGCAAATTCGTTTCGATAACGACTTGGTTATCTAATCTGTCGAGATAGGGGAAGTTCATATTGAGATAATCCGATAAGGATAGAGACTGCTCAAGTGTTTGGAGATATCCTTTTAATACAAATTTTCCAGGTGCAACAGAATAGATCGCAACCCCTTGCCAATCGGAATTTGACATGAGAAGGGAATTCATGTTTTGCCATACGTATTCATCGATTACGACATTATCATCAATGCTCGTAATGAAGGGGATGTTATTGATTTTATAGATGAGCTCTTGCTTGTCAACACCTGTCAAAACATGTCCAACTAAAAAGAGTTTGCCGTTAGCTGGATTATAAGAGAATTGGATGTCTTCGAAGATTTTGATTGCTTCTCGGATGTCGGCGCTCTCATCTTTTGTTGTTGTGACAACCTCTTCTGTTTTAAATAGAGCCATCGTAGCACCTATTCCCACAATGACGGCAATGACAAAGACACCAGCTAATACGAGATGGCGTATTGGGACAATCGTTTCTTTCCATTCTTTCTTATCAATTGCCATAGCAGCGGATGGCGTTTCTACAAGAGGTTGAATCTCTTCCTCTTTATGCACTAGAATCGAGGGAGGGGAGATAATCGTCTCGTGTATTTGCTCCCGATCGATGATTAAAAAGTTGGTTGTTCCAACAGCTACGAGGTCTTGAGAGGAAAGAATTGTTTTTCCAGAAACGAGCTGTCCGTTGATAAGGACCCCATTGCGGCTATTTAAATCCTCAATTGAGATCGTATTGTCTGCATCGACGACCAAACGCGCATGTTGCCTAGAGACGCTTAAATCTTGGAAGACGATGTCAGATAGGTTAGGATCTTTCCCTAATATATACGTCGCCCCTTTATGCATCCCAAATTCGGCGCCCGCATTCGGGCCGGAAATCACTTTAAGTAACCATCTGCCATCATTAGACTGCTCGATATCTACAGAGGATAAGTCTTCCATTCCATCGAAGTGTAGCGCTGATGGAACTTGAGATTCTGCTTTAGCTTCCACATCAACTGGAGGCGCTTTTAGAGTAAATCGGAAGAACGTGCTTCCGATCTGAAGGATATCACCTTCCTTTAATAGGACAGGTTCTGAGATCACTTTTCCGTTTTGAGTCGCAGGATTAACAGAGCTTAAGTTCTCAAGGATGTAGCCTTCCGCAGTCAGATAGCAAATCATATGCTTGCGCGAGACCATCGGATCTTCTAGGGCGATCGTCACTTCATCGGGATCCCGTCCAAGCGACCACTCATCGCCCTCTTCAAAGCGGACAGTGAAACCTGCGAGAGGACCTTCTTCTGCAATTAAATAGCCGGCCATCGATTCATCCTAACTGTGGTGTGCTGAGTCGGATAAGCTCTTCTTTCCAGTAATCTGCATAATTTGCAAATTCTTCGAGCTCATCTTTAAATGTTTTATAATTCATGTCATACGGCAAAACCAAAGAGAGTGTCAAGAATTTCTCGTGATCATCCAAACTAATTACACTTCCTCCCGTTCCTTGGGCCAAAAAGTTAGCCTCCATTAAATAGATCACAGCCTCTTCTCTATTAATGATGGGTAGAGGTTCTAATGTAGTATAAAAAGAAATTCCGGGATCGAGTTCCTTGACTTGAATCTGAAGTTGATCGGTGAGTTTGACTAAAAAAACGCCTAATTCATTTTTGATCGGAGCTTCAATGATTTCAAGCTCGCCTGATAATTTTTGAAGCAATTTTTCCAGCATGCAGTCCTTGCCCGTTGTCGTGATCCCCAACAACGTTTTAACGGTTTTCAGGCTTAAATGCAAGCTTTTACAAATCACCTGAAAGCCAGAAGCTTGTGGAGAATGTAAATTTAAACAACTATATGCATGCGTGAACGAGCTTTGCAAGTATTTTAATGGTGAGATTTTTACTTCTGAAGCTATGGTACAGGGTTGTTTTTGGTAGATGAGCTTGCTTAGCTAACTGTGTTTTATTCCGCGCTTCCAGGTGAATCTGAATGACTTCAATGACCCCCTCGGAATCTCCGTTTTTTAAACACGCCCAAATTGCACATCCGATGAGCTCTTCATTCAGAAGTACTTTCGTGGGGTCGTGGATATCTACACCCATGCCGGGCTTGATTGAAGGGACAAGTTTTTTTATACCCAACTCGGTCATGAACTTGGATTTGGACCTGCGCGAAAGCTCCCGCGGATCATCGATCTTAAGTCGCCCAATATTAACAATATGGGGCGACTTAAGATCGACGATCCCCGGGGCTTTG
>CAMAVL010000165.1 GCA_945861735.1 Chlamydia trachomatis | reverse complement strand
ACAAGACTTTTTTTGAGCGTCAAAGCTCCCAGGGATCGAATAGCGCAAATGGGGCTAGTATTGAATAATACAACCCCATTTGCGCTATTCGATCCCTGGGGCTTTCACGCCAAAAAAAGTTTTTGTCTAATGTGACTTTGTCAAGATAGATATGTTCCAATGCTTTAGGGATCGGGATTTCTTTTAACCCGAGCACCTCTCCATAAAACCATTTTATTTTCTTCTGCTCGCCTGAAGGAGCATTGACAGTAATATGATTTAATCGCGTAATTTCAAGTGGCCTACTTAATCCTCTTTTTCTACAAATAATAATCGATGTCCATCGGAATCCTTCCCAATCATTGCTGATTTAACTGTTTTGGCATCCTTTGGAGAGAATCCCCCGCGGGGCATGTCCAAATGATCTACTTCTATAACCGTATACGTACAACCTAGATCACAAGATTTCAGATCTGGAGAAGGAAGTCCATTTGTTGGATTGAGATAATGGAGAAATTCTAGTCCCATTCCCTCAACTTCTTTAAAACCAAGTCCTGTAATTTTAACCCTTGCCTCGGGGACCATCGATAGGGCCTCCTGAGTATCTCCGTAGTTTAGGCTCTCCCCAAAAACGATCATGCCTAGCTCTTGATAAAAAGGAAGACTTCTTTCCGTATGAAAAATAGTGATTGCTGTGTGGTCGATTCCTAAAAAAAGCTTTCCTTTTTCTTGCCAAATGAGGCGCCCCTTCTTAGGAGGAAAAGAGATGAGCTCAAGAGGGTGTCCTTCAGGAGATCGGAAATAGAATACTTTTACCCCAGCTGCCGGCTCATTCCACTCAGGAATGGTTATATGGCCTTTCGAAATTGCGGTAATCCCCTGTTGAGAGAGGATCCCATGCGCTTTTTCTAAATCAGAAACGACAATGGCAATATGCTGAAATAAATGATCATGACAGCGTGTCGGTGGGTAGTGCTTTCCCGGAGGTTCAAATGCAATCAGATAGAGATATTCTTTTCCTAATCTTAGAATGGAAAATTGCGCCTTAACCCTTGGAATGCCATATAAACTTTCATAGGCTTTGCCTTCTAACTGAGATGTCCCGATCTTTTCAAAAGATAAGACCTCAGTAAAAAATGTGGTCATTTTCTCAATATCTGCAACGGTTAACATCATCCCGAGAATTTTTGACACATTTATCCTTTAATCAAAACATCTGCCACGCGGAGCGCATTCGCTATAATTGTTAGTCCTGGATTAACAGCTCCAACCGAGGGAAAAAAACTCCCATCCACTACATATAAATTATCATGATCATGCGCTTTGCAATTGAGATCCAACACGGATGTTTTAGGATCTTCTCCGAAGCGGCATGTGCCGACCTGATGGGCGACAGCAGCCAACGGCATTCTTTTAGAAAGGAAAAATGTAGGGGATGCATTTAAAGAGCGGTCAACATCTTTTAAAATGCCCTTTAACCGTTTAGTGAGCCTTTCATGCCCTTCTAAATTATTAGGCGTGTATTTCAAGATAATCTCCCCTTTGGACCCAAGCATCACGCGATTTTCTGGATCGGGTAAATCTTCACTCGTGAGCCACCATCCCACAGCATGATCCGCCATTATTTGTAACACTTTGTCGGGGGTAAAAAAAGGAGCATCGCCCTTAAGCATGTCTTTTTTGACATTGCCAAGGAGTTGAATATGCCCTAACGGATATTTCCAGTCGGGAGCGCTGTGGTAAAAATCATTAAGGCCGAAGGTTTTCTCATATCGCGTTAAATTCTTTGCCTTTGAAAGTGAGATCATTGCAGAGTTGATATGACACATGTAATTTCTGCCTACAAGCCCAGAGCTATTCGCTACTTCTGAGCGCAAAAGAAGGGCTGCTGAATTAACAGCTCCACAGGAAACAACAAAAAGATCTGCAGAAAACCGCTCCAGTTTCCCGTTCCTTTCCACTTCAACCGATTGGATTTTTTTTCCTTGAGGCTGCATTTTTATCGCTTTTGCATGTGTGATCAATGTGACATTTGGAAATTTAAGGGCGCGATTAATGCACATATGCGCATCAGCCTTCGCATTGACAAGACAGGGAAATCCATCGCATGTATCACAACGGATACACGGACTTTTTTCCAACGCAGCCTCATTACGCAAAAGACCTAAAGGAAGCGAAAAGGGGCGTAAACCCTTTCGTTTCATCCCATCAAAAATGTGCTGGATCCGACTTTCATGAGAAAAAGGGAGGTAAGGGTAAGGAGCCTTTTCTGGTGGTTCTGTAGGGTCCTCCCCTCTTTTTCCATGCACATGGTACAACTCTTCCGCTTTGAGATAATGGGGCTGAAAATCTTCATAGGATAGGGGCCATTTTGGAGAAACACCGCCAGCATGGTGAATTTCCCCAAAATCTTCTCTGCGCAGTCGTAAAAGAGCGGCCCCATAAACTTTTGTTTTCCCCCCGACGTAGTAATGCTCTCCGGGACGAAATGGGCGCCCCTCTTTATCCATCCATTTTTCTTCAGTTGTATAACGATTTTCTAAAAAGACAGCCTTCGCTTCCCAGTTTTCTTTTTCCCGAGGAAGAAAACCTCCTCTTTCTAAAATTAAAATTTTTTTTCCAGATCCAGCCAAGGCGCCTGCCAGAGTTCCTCCTCCAGCTCCTGTTCCTATAATGATTACGTCGTAATGGTCCATGTGATTACCTTTTTAATATTGAGAAAATTGCAAAACTCCCTTAACTCGACTTTGTACATTTTTTGGCAAGAGTTCTATAAGAACTCTTAAATAACAAATTGCAACCTATTGGTAGTCTATACATTACAAGAGGCTTGTTATTTTTCATTTAAAATTTGGGCGCCAGCCCGAATGCCCGCTAGGGCGTGACAAACGCGAGGAACTAAGCGTTTGTCACGCCCTAGATTTAAGGGACATCGTTATAGGCATGGGTTTTTTTTTCCATTTTTCTTTCAGAGTACGTATGGATCAAGATACCAAGTAAAATCAAAAAAATCGCAATCCAAAAATTAAGAGAAACTCTTTCTCCTAAAAAAAGATAAGATACCAGTAATGAAACTACAGGAACACACATGAGTCCCAAGGAAATACTTGAGGTCCTTAACGCCTGAATGAGTTTGTTCATTATCCAACAAGCTAATCCAGTGGCAATAATGCTCGTGTAGGATAGAGCTGCGATAAATGTAAAGTTAATTGTTTGTGGGATAAAACTCACCCCTTCCAAAAGAGCAAATATCACCGCACAGATCGTTGCGACGGATAACTGCCAAGGGAGCAATTGGATAGAAGAATAATGCCATTTTAACCGCCGCGCACACATAATTCCAATCGACCAAGAAATAGAAGATAAAAAAAGAAAAAGATCCCCTTGCCAGGCCCAAGGAGCCTGCCATGGACTCATTAGAAAAATAACTCCCAATACACCCAAACTCCATCCCAAAACATCTATCCGATTAATTTTCTTATCCAAAATTGCATTGAGCGGAATTAGCCAGATTGAGGTTGCATAGATAAAAAATGTCGCTTTTCCCGCATCAACTAAAACAAGCCCATAATTGAGTAAGCCAATCATGAGTCCCAACTGAAAAAAACCGACCGTTAAAATCAGTGGAAGGTCTTTTTTTCGTGGAATCACAAAATTTTTAGTCAAAATCACTACAAAAAACACAGCGATCGTGCTCACAATAAATCGCAGTTCAATAAAATTAGTGGGATTGGTATATTTCAGCCCAATTTTATTAACCGGCCAGTTCAATCCCCACATGCATACGAGGGAAAAAAGAAGTAAAATAGCCGTCTTAAACTTCATAAAAGGCACTCCTTTTCTAAAATATTTTATATACAACTCAGAAACATTAATTGAAAACAATTTATTCTCAAGCGACTTTATATACCCCAAGTTTACCACGGAAATTCATAAAGTATTGGTAATCAGCACTTGCTCTTCCTTTACTTAGACTTAATTGCCACAACTGCCTTGGAACTCAGCATTCTGACGGCGGCATCTCCAATCAGATGCTCCATTCCTAATCTTTCCAGTAGTTCCTTTTGTCCACTCGTTGGCTCGGTGAGTCTGTAAAAACTTTGCTGAGC
>CAMAVL010000164.1 GCA_945861735.1 Chlamydia trachomatis | reverse complement strand
ATTCATGGAACTCAAAACCTTAAAAGAGAGCACTTACGCAACTCTTACTAACGACCGCAAACAAGAGATCCTGAAAAAACTGATCCATTTTCCTTATCCATCTAGTCACCAAGCTCCCTTTACAGAAATTCCATTTGGCGAGCTCATCATTCCTTGGGGCAAGATTGCAAATGAAGAACTTAAAAACCGAGCGGGCTCTACCTACACTCTCTTTTCTCCTGCTGCTCACAAAAAAATGCAAGAGGCACTCATCTCCCAACTCTCCACAGCTTCCAGCTCTTCCTTAGCCGCTTTTCTCCACCTCAACCGATTGAAAAAGAAGCTCCAAGGAGATACTCCAAAAGAGCGTTACCTTTATTTTGTCGAAGAGATCCTCTGCAAGCCTGAATTTCTTCTTGAGTTCTTCCAAGAGCTTCCAGGCCTGACGCGTATCATCACCTCCCAAATCCTCTTATGGATTGATAGCATGGAGGAGCTCCTCTCTCGATTAATGGATGATGCCCCCGATATTCAAACAACTTTTTCTAAAGAAACCGATTTAGGAATCGTTGTCGATGTGACCCACTCCCTTTCCGATCCCCACTTAGGCAACCGCTCTGTTGCAAAACTTGTATTTGAAAACGGCTTACAACTCATCTACAAGCCAAAAGCTTTGGATTTAGACGTCTCATTTATGCAATTCATCGATCAGCTTAATTGTTTAGGCCTCAATCCCCCTCTTAAAGGCTACCAACTGATCTGTCGCGAAGGCTATGGATGGGTAGAATTTATCGAAGCGCCTACGTGCACAACGCAAGAAGAGGTATCGCGGTTTTATGAACGAACAGGAATGAACATCTGTTTGATGTATCTATTTGAAGCAACTGATTGCCATTTGGAAAACCTCATTGCCTCTGGAGAATTCCCCATCCTCATTGACTTAGAGTGTCTATTCCATCCCATTTTAGTCAAAGAGAATGAATCCGCTAGGTTAACATCCTGGGACCGCTCTGTTTTCAAAAGCGGCTATCTTCCCGCAGCAGCTAATGATCTCTTGTCTATTGAAACCTCTGCACTATTTGCTCCCGAAGAACAAATTTCTAAAAAGGAAATTGCCAAATGGAGTGAGATCAATACAGATCAGATGCAATTTAAGCTCGAAAAAAGCAACAGCCAAAGAGCTTCCCACCGTGCAAAATTTAAAAATGAAATTGTAAACCCTGTCGATTATCTCCCGCAAATCTTGTCCGGTTTTGAAAAAGCCTATCAATTGATTCAAACCCATCGGCTCGATTTAGCCAATGCTCTTGAAAATTTGATGAGCCATCCCGTTAGAGCCCTCTTTCGCAATACCTATTTTTATTTTCTCACTCTTGACCATCTCACAGATCCACGGATCCTCCACTCAAGCACAAACGAAGAAGAGGCTCTTAATATCCTCGGCGAATTTTTCTTAAGCTCAAATAATGAACATCTCGAACCCATTGTTACATATGAAAAAGCAGCTCTTAAAGTCAGAGATATCCCCCTTTTTACAAGCATGCCCTTAACCTGTGATCTCTACCATGATGGAGAGCTTATTCTTAAAAATTGCTACAAAAGCCCAATTGCAACGGTTGTCACAGAAAAAATCTTTAATATGAACCGCATGGATTTGGACTTACAGCTTCAATTTATTACCCATGCGATCTATGCGGAAAAAGCAAATGACGCTCCCTTACCTAGAGAATATACGCCCTACCAATCCTCAACTCTAACGCCCGTTTTTGATAGCCACTTCATTTTAAATGCAGCCATTTCTATTGGAGAAAAAATTCTTAAAATCTCTTTACCCCTGTCCGATGGAAGGCGGCACTGGGTATCCATTCAATTTTCGTCTAAGACAGATAAATATGGTTATTTCCCCCTTTCTGATGATTTTTATTCCGGCTCAAGCGGAATTGCTTTGTTTTTTGCAGGCCTTTATCAAATGACATCCGATACAAAGTGGAAAGATAGTGCCACTTCTATTCTAGAACAACTATACGAGCCGTTTGAAAAAAACAAAAAAGCAGCTCACCTCTCTCGCCAGAAGGGATTTATGACAGGTTTAGGAGGGATCATTTACGCTTTTCTCAAATGTGGCATCTTGCTAAATGATCCTCGTTGGATTGAAAATGCCGTGTCACTAACTACCTCATTGACATCTGAAGATATTCAAAAGGATCAGATCTATGATTTCATGGGCGGAAATGCAGGGCTCGCCCTTGTCTTATTGTCCCTTTATCAAACAACTCAAGACCCTACCGTTTTAAAAAAAGCAGAAGAATGTGGTGAAGCACTCCTCAAAAGCGCCAGCAAACAATCCACAGGAATTGCTTGGGGCTCCCCCGAAGGCTATTACCTAACAGGAATGTCTCATGGAGCTGCAGGAATTGCCTATGCCCTATTTCATCTAGGATCTGTCCTATCGCGAGAAGATTTCACTAAAAGTGCAGAACAAGCTCTTGCCTATGAAGCTAGCTTGTTTTCTAAAACTAACAACAACTGGGCTGATTTACGCGCATCAACCCCTTCATTTAATGCCTTTCAATGGTGTCATGGAAGCCCTGGCATTGCCCTCTCAAGACTATGCATCCTTCCCTTTTCTTCTTCCCTTTGTCGACAAGAGCTAGAAATAGCACTTTCTTCAACGATCTCTCATTTAAAGGGAAATATCGATCATCTCTGCTGCGGCAATGTTGGCAGGTTATCCATCCTTTGGAATGCCTCGATCAAATTGGATCGGCCCGATTTGAAACAGCTCGTTTTAGACCAAACAGCTCTACTGCTTGAGAAATACACACAAGACAATCACTTTACGCTTTTTAGCTCCCTAGACAAAAAGCTAGACAGCCCCAGTTTTATGCAGGGCCTATCTGGGATCGGGTATTTTCTACTGCGGGTGATCGATGAAAAGGGATGTTTGCCAGATCCTCTGATTGCGGAATAGTAAAATTGAACGAAGGAGTTGCATAACTAAAGCTTTGATACCCAAATTTGATGATTTTAACGTCGGTTCGGTTTTTCGTAAGAGCTTTTAGCTTTTCCCTCTCTTCCATTAATTTTGCCTCCTCCCAGGTATAGTGGTTTAATTTTTAGATGGTAAAATCGGCCGCAAGATTTTTTTATAGAACTTCGTGTAGAGAACGAGGCGACTTGTTCGAAGTCGGTGAGTTCGAACACGAAGTTCTATACAAAAAGATGCGGATGGATTTTATCATGTAAAATTTAATCCACTATAATAGACCTCTTTCGAAATTCGCTTTGCTCGAAAAAATTGATAATTTTTGAGCAGGTCCAAAATCATCTTTTGAGAGCCATGTGCTTGCACATGGCCGAAAAAGATGGTTTTGGAAATGCCAAAAAGAACGATTTTTTCGAGCAAAGCGAATTTCGAAAGAGGTCTATTCTTGATGTTGGTAAATCAATTGCTCACCCCCTCTTTACGAAAATTTTCTTTCAAAAAGAGTGTACTCATCTATACGAAATATTTCTACCGGGGATTACTGGATTTAGGTCAGCAGCTCCCGCTGTAGTTCATTTCGAATCCTTTTCTTGATCAGGTATTATGTGTGATATTATAGGAGGCAAATAATTCCCCCTAGAAACAACTTTTTTCTGAGTTTTTTCTTCCAGCTCTATTCGTGCTTTTTTTGCAATATTACCACCTGTTTTTGCGGCAACCTTGTTTTCGACCATGCCAGTAGCATCGGTGCTTTCAGCAATTTATCTTGTAGAGAGCTCAGCTAAGGCGGTAAAAATTAACTCAGCCTCGCTCATGTGATCGCGTAAATTTTACGTCTTCAAGCCCTTGAGGTCTTTGTGCTGTTTTACTGTTATGTCTGCCCATTCTTGATGAATGATGTTAGTGAGGACTGCAAATTCTCGAGTTCCTTTAATCTCATGGTCTTTCCAGTAATCGGCGAGTTTGTTGCGCGTCTCTTGTCCCATCATGCGCTGTTGAATCCATTTCTCACTTCGTCCATGTTTCTGCCATGTTTCTCTAGCTCTATCCAACGATCTTTCCGGGTCAGCCATTTCTTGTATGCGCTCATAACCTACTTTTGCTAGCCAAAGTTTTATTGGTTCGGC
>CAMAVL010000163.1 GCA_945861735.1 Chlamydia trachomatis | reverse complement strand
TTGGAATTTGGACCGCGCCAAAGCCCCGGGGATCGTCGATCTTAAGTCGCCCCATATTGTTAATATGGGGCGACTTAAGATCGATGATCCGCGGGAGCTTTCGCGCAGGTCCAAATCCAAGTTCATGACCGAGTTGGGTATAAATGGTACGCCCTTAAAAGCTTATGGCGAAAAGTGAAGGCTCATTGGATCCACGCCAGGTTTTGACCTCTTAAATCTTGATTAGGCGTGGATCCAATCGCTATCGTTAGTATCTTGAAAACGGGGTGGTGCAGGCGTAACCCAAGCGATTTTGTGCTAGCTGAAGTGTTTTTAGGTTGAAAGGTGGCGGCTTTTGTGGTATTATTGTGTTTTTCAAAAGGTTTATTTATGGCAAAACTACCGCAAGCGCAAAATCCCCTCATGCTCCGCTACCATCGTTTAATCGATGCATTTACTAAGTCGGATGATGAAAGACACTTCCTTTTAGACAGGGTTGAAGGTTTTATCATGTATGTTGATTTAGACAAAGGACAGAAAGAACTCGAAGATCTCGATTTAGAGGTGCATACAAACAAAGATCGATACTGTCTTGTTCCTAAAATGACTTTTTATGAAACGAAGAAGTTCATGGAGGGGTTTGTCAATGAAAAAGTATATGATGTTGACACGAAGGAAAAGCTTCTCGATATCATCCAATCGAAGGAAGCTCGGGAAAATTTCCTTGAATTTATCTATGACCACCTCAATGAATTAGAAAAATGGCAGCAGTATTACCACGAGCGTTCTCGAATCCGGATTATTGAATGGCTCCGCTCTCAAAAAATTCAGTTTGTGTTCGAAGAGGATCTCGATTTAAATAAAACGATGATGGAAAAACTGAAACGCCATCTTTTTGATCATAAGGTCCCTAAAGATGTTGCAGCTGCTAGAGATGTTTTACTGGATAAAGCAAAAACCTATTATTCGAATGAAGCGCTTAATCCTAGACCAAAACGGGGTAGACCACCTAAGCAGGTTGTGAAAACAGAGTTGGAGCCTCAAGTGGCAGTCGATATGTACACGACAGTTCCAGCTGCTTGCCGATTGTTTCTCTATCTTCCTGAAATTACAAGTGCAGCGAGTGTCACCTTCTCAGCGAAATTTGATAATGAAGCGCAGCTACTTGCGAATTTAAGAGGCAGTTCTCGCGCTAAAGTGGATACGAAATTACAAGCTCTATCGGAAAGACTTGAGTCTTTGCGCCATTTGTCGAGCAGGCTGACTGAGGTCGAAGATATTACAGGTTCTTCCGCAGAGGGGCGTTTAATTCAAGCCGTTGGTAAAATGGAATTAGAAGAGGGAGAGACATCTCCTAAGAAAAAACGGATTACTGATGTGGCGAAGGGATTTCTTCCTGGAAAAAGAATTGAAACTTTTGGAAAAGTAGAGGGTGAGGCTCCTAAGAAATCAGAAATCAAAATGGTTACCACAATCCAACATAAAAAGGGGAAGAAGAAATAACATGTCGATCGATCTTCAAAAACAAACCGAACAAGACGAATCGTTAAAGTGCAAAAGTGCTTTAGAGGCGATCTATCTCACCCGTTTTGTTGATGAAAAGATGCAAAAGCTCGTCCGCCAAAATAAAGGGGGAACTTTTCATCTATCGGTCATTGGTCATGAAATGATTGGCGTGTTAAGTGCTCTTAGTTTAACGCCCGGTAAAGACTGGGGCTTGCCTTATTATCGCGATCGCGCATTTGCCATTGGTTTGGGTTGCTCCCTAAAAGATATCTTAGGTGCATTTCTTGCTAGAGCAGTTCCCCATCATTCGGGTGGACGGATGATGCCAGAACATTTTTCTCATAAGGGTTTAAGGATTCCTTGCCAATCGAGCTGCGTCGGCTCTCAGTTTTTACAAGCAGTCGGCGTTGCCAAGGCGATTCAATTACAAGGAAAGGATGAAGTTGTGTATGTTTCAGCCGGAGATGGAGCAACCTCTCAAGGGGATTTTCACGAAGCTCTCAATTTTTCTTGTTTGCATCGATTAAGCGTTATTTTTGTGATCCAAGATAACGGCTGGGCGATTTCCGTTCCTGTTAAAGATCAGACAGCTGGTGGAACGATTGCGAATATGGCGGAAGGGTATGAAGGGTTAGAGGTCAGTGAGATCGACGGCTGTGATTATGCGCAAGTCTCTACAACTTTAGCTCAAGCAGTGGCGCGTGGGCGCTTGGGACAAGGGCCAAGTCTTGTCGTTGCTAAAGTCCCTCGCATTGGCGCTCATAGCAGTAGTGATGATCCTTCTAAATATAAAGATGCCCAGTGTATTGCAGAGGAAATTGCACGCGATCCGATTCCGCGCTTTGAAAAGTGGCTTTTGGAAAGAGATTTAATGACATCAGAAGAAATAGCCTCTCTTAGAGAAACTTGTTTTCGACGGATAGAGATGGCAGCAGTAGAAGCGGATCAAGTTCCTTTTCCGACAAAAGAGAGTGCCGCGAAGGGGATGTTTAAAGAGATCGATGAGTCGATATTTACTCCATTTGAAGAGGAAAGCTCTTCCTCATCGCCCGATAGCATCGTGATGATGGACGCCTTAAATCACGCTTTAGATGAAGAGATGAATCGAGATTCTCAAGTGATTATTTTTGGACAAGATGTTGCGAATGGCAAAGGGGGCGTATTTGGAATTACGCGTCAGCTTACCGCAAAATATGGAATTGAGCGTTGCTTTAATTCTCCTCTTGCAGAATCGAGTATTATTGGAATTGCAATTGGAATGTCTATCGTCTCTCATTTCAAGCCTGTTGTCGAAATTCAATTTGCCGACTATATGTGGACAGGTGTGAATCAGCTCTTTAATGAGCTTTCAAGTTTTCACTATCGATCGAATGGGGAATGGCATTGCCCAATTGTCATTCGTATGCCCTATGGCGGCTACATTCAAGGCGGACCTTACCACTCACAGAGTATCGAAGCTTTCTTGGCTCATTGCCCTGGATTAAAAGTTGTGGTTCCAAGTAATGCGGCGGATGCAAAAAGTCTTCTGAAATCTGCCATCCGCGATCCGAATCCAGTTGTATTCTTAGAGCATAAAGCCCTCTACCGTCAACGGGTTTTCTGCGCTCGCGTAGAACCAAAGGTTGAGGAATTGCTTCCCTTTGGAAAAGCCAAAATTGTGCGCTCTGGTGACGCAGTAACGCTTGTGTGCTGGGGAATGATGGTCTTTATGGCCTCTCAGGTTGCTGAAAAATTAGCGCAAGAGGGGATTTTTGTGGAAGTGATCGATTTGAGAACATTAGTTCCAATCGATATGGAAACAGTGCTCAATTCGGTTAAAAAAACAGGGAAGCTCATTGTAGCGCATGAAGCTGCGCGCAATTGCGGTTTTGGAGCAGAGGTCTCTGCACGCGTTGTAGAGGAAGCTTTCCAATACTTAGATGCACCAGTCAGAAGGGTGACAGGTAAAGATTGTGCGGTGCCTTATTGCAAAATTCTCGAAGATGAGGTTCTTCCTCAGCTTCACGATATTGAAACAGCCATTCGCGATCTAGCCAATTTCTAGGACAGAGCACTAGACTGGGATGCGGATCCGTTTTCTGTTTTTGCCGATCTTAGGCTGTTTGGAAGTTGCCCCTTTCGCCATTTTCCAATCACCCTTTACACGATTAACAAGTCTGGCTGATAGTTTCCCAAATGTCACCATTTTCTCTTCGATGATGCCCATCTCTACAGGCTTTTTGCGTAAAGTCGTATGTTTTTCATCGGGCTCTAATAAATCATTCATGTGCAGAAGTCTTGCCAGAAGGCTCTCTTGCATTTTTTGCAGAGCCTGCATTTCATCTGTAAACAAACTGTTTAAAGAAATGCTGCTAATTGTTTCGGCATTCAAAATTAATTGATCCAATGTGATGTCAATATCAGCTAGTATGTCTTCTCCGGATTGTAACATAATATTCCCTCGTTTTATGCCGTTGACGCATTAAAAATACGGTATTTAGTATTGCAATTTCAGATATAAAACATTGTTTATATATTTGCTAATATTATTTATTTAAAGATGCGATTTTATGTATACCCAACTCGGTCATGAACTTGGATTTGGACCTGCGCGAAAGCTCCCGCGGATCATCGATCT
>CAMAVL010000162.1 GCA_945861735.1 Chlamydia trachomatis | reverse complement strand
GGGCGACTTATGATCGGCGATCCTCGGGGCTTTGGCGCAGGTCCAAATTCCAAGTTTCAGGCCGACTGCAGTATAAGTTATGCAACTCCCTCTATAGCATTTTTACATTACTTCGTCAAAATTAGAAATTCGTCTATTGAGATAATTTTGCTGATAGCTTTTGATTTCATCGATATGCACAACCCAAGCAGCTCCCTTGCGAGATGCTTTTAAAAGACCAATACGCGTTGCGTAATAAATCTTCTGATACGGAACATTGAGCATTTCTGATGCTTGCTGAATCGAATAAAACCCTTTCTTATTATCGAACAGAAGTTCCCCTTCGTATTTCGATTTCACGCGAGAATATTTCATATTGCGATACGCTTCGAGATCATCTAACGCAATGATCCAACGTGTTGGATTTTTATACGCTTTTAATTTTTTCTGCTTAATTGCAACGTAAATTGCTTGACGCGTGACGTTATTAATTTCAGCCGCTTCAGACAGTGTGACAAAGCGCTTTTCTGTTTCCTTCTTTACTTCCTCTGAACTGTTCATACGATCTCCTCTTGCACTGTTTAAAAAAATTATACTATTCTTGATTAATTAAAGTTGAAATCATATCAACTAAGTATTAATTTTTCACCATTAAATTAACAAAATAATAATTACATTACTTAAAAGAATGCTTTGATGAATGAAAAGCAAAACAGCCCCCTAAAAAGAAGAGCTGTTTTTTGCGGTCAAGATGACTCGAACATCCACCGGGTTGCCCCAACTAGAACCTGAATCTAGCGCGTCTACCAATTCCGCCATGACCGCATGGAAAGACTTAAGAGAGTATAACCCAAGACTTAGGTTTTATTCAAATCCTAATAGACATCTGCCAGATAACGCCCCTGCTTACGGAGCGACTTGACATAAGCCTTTGCCTCATCTTCACTTAAACGCCCCTGAGACCGAGCGATAGAATTCAGTGCTGCCTCGACATCTTTTGCCATGTGGTGGGCGTCTCCACACACGTAGAAATAGGCCCCTTCTTGGAGCCATGCCCATAATTCTCGTGCTTTTTCTAGAATCCGATGCTGCACGTATATTTTTTCGGGCTGATCACGAGAAAAAGCGAGATCAAGAGTGAGCTTTTTCTCGCGGACACATTTTTCAAAATAGTCTTGATAGAAGTAATCCGAGTGCCGATTGCGCTCTCCAAAGAAAAGCCAGTTTTTTCCAGTTGCCCCCAAAAACTCCCTCTCTTGCAAAAAGGCGCGGAAAGGGGCGATCCCAGTGCCAGGGCCTACCATAATGATCGGAATATTTCCATCGGAGGGAAGGGTAAAATGCTGAGTTGGCTGCACATATATGGGAACCAGGGTATCGTTGCATTCTGCCAAGCGACAGAGAAAATGACTGGCCACTCCAAAGCGCTGCTCTCCTGAATGGGTAAAGGTCGATAGCGCAACTGTCAGATCAACTTCAGAATCGACAGCTTTCGGAGAGGAGGCAATGGAATAAAAGCGTGGAAGCAAAGGGCCAAATTGGTTGCAGAGTTCTTGGAGGGGCGTTTCAATCTCTTTATACTCTCGAAAAAGGTCGAGTGGATCGTAAGCGCTCAAATACTGAGAGAGCAGGGGCTTATTTTCTTGTTGCAATAGACGATGTAATTCATTTTTTTTATCATGAACTGTCTCATACTCATAAAAAAGCTTCAGAAAGGAGGATGTGACGCGGGAGAGATTTGCTTTATAGCTCAAAAACTTCCATAAGGTCATCTCTTTTCCCGATCTGGATTCTGTAACGCGCGCATCTTCTTTAGCTTTCATAGCAAGGATGAGATGGCGCACGAGAATCGGATCATTTTGCGCATAGATACCAAGGGAGTCCCCAACTTTGAATCCAAGATCCTTATTTTTAATATCTAAAACGACGTGCGAGACTTGTTTGCTAGAGTCTTTGCTCGTTATTAGAAAGCGCTCTTTAATTTTCACTTCTGCTGGATGCGCTCGATCGATTAAGGGTTTTCCAGATTCGTTCCCTAACTCAGAAATAATCATAGACAGTTTCACTCTAAAAATTGTAAAAAGAAAATTATGCTCATGAAACTACCGTTGCGAATCTTTTTTCTATTACTCCTCAGCACCGGATGTGCATCTGGGGGCTATTCCCCATCGTACATCACTTCAGAAAGTATCGATGAGGCCCCTATTAAACTCGAATCACAAAAAGCTAAACAGGCGCTGTAGCTGGGATGTGACAAACGCTCGTTCCTTAGTGCCTGTCACCGCAAAATTATTCCAGCACATTTTTTGTACTAAGTACAGCTCGAAAATTGTCCACACAAATGAGGCCCCAAAAAAAGCAATGACAGACGCTAAGGAACGAGCGTTTGTCACACCCTACGCTGTAGCTGCCATTAATTCTTTGCAATCTTGTCTAGCCCAACTTTTAGCCAATTGATCCGCTTTTTTATTGGAAATACCACCTAAAAATTCAATCGTATTGAGCAGACGCGCACGCGCTCTTTCTTTTCCTAAAATTTCAAAGGAATCAAAAAGTGGCGGACCTTGTTTTTTCCCCGTAATGGCTCCGTAAAGAATTGGAATCATCACTTTTTTAAGGTGCACGCCAAAAACTTCTGAAACATTTCGAATCGCTTTTTCAATTCCCTCGCGGCGCCAGTTTTCTTGCTCATCTAAACTCCAGATAATTCCTTGTACAAGTAATGGAACCTTGTCTTTTGTCACTTGGGATGAGCAGAGCAAATCATCTGTATAAGTCAAGTGGTTCACAAAGAAAAATCCACAGAGTTCCATGAACTCCCCAAAGGTCTTCATCCGCGTATGGACAAGAGGCATTAATTTCTGCATAAAGGAGTCATTGAAAGACCAACTCTGAATCCGTCCCCAAATTTGATCTTCAGGAATCGTATTGATCAGATATTGCTGATTGATCCAATCAAGTTTTTGAATATCAAAGAAAGCACCGGATACTCCAATGCGTTTAGGATCAAATACGCGTGTGATCTCATCGACTGTATAGATTTCTTTGTCCTCTAGCATACTATATCCCATCAATGTGAGGAAGTTAGCAAACGCCTCCGATAGATACCCACTGTCTCTATAGTAAAAAATCGATGTGGGGTTGCGGCGCTTGGATAATTTCTTCCCATCTTTTCCTAAAAGAAGAGGCATATGCATAAAGGCTGGCGGTTTCCAACCAAAGGATTCATACAAAAGAATGTGTTTCGGGGTCGAGCTCATCCACTCATCCCCTCGGATCACATGACTAATTTCCATTAAGTGATCATCGACGACGTTAGCAAGGTGATACGTTGGGAATCCATCCGATTTCATTAAGACCTGATCGTCGATATCCGCCCAAGGGCTCGTGATGCGCCCCTTGATCCCATCTTCATAGACGCACTCGCCAGTTAGCGGCACTTTAAGACGAATCACATAAGGCTGACCATCAGCTTCCCTTTGAGCAACCTCATCTGGACTTAAGTTGCGATAGCGCCGATCGTAGCCGACCCGTTGACCTAATTTTGATGCCATCTCACGCATTTCCGAGAGCTCTTCTGGAGTGGCAAAGCACTTATAGGCCTTATTTTGATCCAGCAAATCCTGACAGTGTTTGCGATAAAGGTCCGTTCTTTCCGACTGACGGTACGGACCAAAAGGGCCTCCGATATCTGGACCCTCATCCCACTGAATCCCCGCCCACTTCAGAGCATCAAAAATGCTTTTTTCATATTCTATCCGAGAACGCACTCTATCTGTATCCTCGATGCGCAAGATGAATTTTCCATTAAAATGGCGCGCAAAAATCAAGTTAAAAATAGCCATGTAAGCAGTTCCTACATGAGGATCGCCCGTAGGAGATGGAGCTATTCGAACGCGCACTTTCATCGGAACCCTCTTTTTTAAGATGTAATTGGATCCATTTTCCTCATTTAGCCGATAGATTTCAAGCTAGAATAAATGAATTATTTGTATTAGACTCTAGCTTGACAAAGTCACATTAGACAAGACTTTTTTTGAGCGTCAAAGCTCCCAGGGATCGAATAGCGCAAATGGGGCTAGTATTGAATAATACAACCCCATTTGCGCTATTCGATCCCTGGGGCTTTCACGCCAAAAAAAGTTTTTG
>CAMAVL010000161.1 GCA_945861735.1 Chlamydia trachomatis | reverse complement strand
TTGTAACCATTTAGAGATTTTTCAGGCAACTTAGTGATAATTCTTCTTTGCTTATTATAACTTTTATTTCTGCTTTCTGGAAGGACATCCTTTGTCATCTGCACCCAATGAGATTTATCGATTGACTTCTCGTCATCAAAAGGAATGTACCCATCTTCTTCTTCATATTCACTTTCTTTATAACCCGTATGACTTGGAAAGTATGTCTTTGCTAGCTCACCAAGACTTTTTAAGGTAAATCGGCCATTAAGAGTTTTAGGAAACCTTACAAGCATAAGAGTATCTTTCGCATTTTTTTCAGGAAATATGCTTTTGAAGTTTTTGCAGTCCGCAATAAAATCATTCAAGGGTAAAGAAGAAAAATCGTCTCCGCTCTTTTCGTTTTTTACGCTATCTTCCCCAAAATGTTGAGCCCATTTATCATTACCGAAAGCTCTTTCTTTATAAATAGCGGCCTTCCATAGAAGGGGATTTTTACTTGCTAATTCCCCCCAATTTTTGCTAACACTACAAATTGTTCCAAGTGTAGCGAGATTTAATAGAGAAAAAATTTTCAAAACAATTTCCTCCGGAAGTACTATAATAGGATCTTGTCCTGTTTTATTAAAATCTTCACAAACAAGACTACTACAAGCGATTGCATCTATTGTTAAAGACATTGTTTTAACCTGCTTTTTTTGAGTTTAGTTATTTTCAACCAAACTAGTTATGCATAAAGAATTTATTAACATCAACCATAAAACCGGGAAAAACTGGACACAGATTTTTTGTATAGTAGTTTAATTTTTAAATGTGGATAACGGCCAAGCTTCTACGACCTCTAAAATCTTTTTGCCGTTTTAAACTGCAATCTTCTATAATCCACACTCATTTCAACCTTATATCAAAAGAAGAGCCCATGAACGAACCACTTGCCAAAGCCCACGACCCTAAACTCATCGAAACCAAATGGTATCAGTTTTGGATGGAGAACAAGTTTTTTCAAGCAGATAACACTTCCTCAAAACCCTCCTACTCCATTTCGATTCCGCCGCCTAATGTCACGGGCGTTTTGCATATGGGGCACGCTCTTGTCGATACGATCCAGGACGTTCTCGTGCGCTGGAAGCGGATGTCGGGATTTGAAGCTCTATGGGTCCCTGGAACGGATCATGCGGGTATTGCAACACAGACCGTTGTCGAGCGGCATCTTATGGCAACCGTTGGCAAACGGCGTAAGGATTTTTCCAGAGAAGAATTCGTGTCTCATGTGTGGAAATGGAAAGGATCAAGCGAATCCCAAATTCTAGGTCAGCTCAAACGCTTGGGCTGCTCCTGTGATTGGTCGAGACAGGCTTTTACCATGGATGAAGAGAGAAATCGGGCTGTCCGCACGATGTTCAAAAAAATGTTTGATAATAAGCTCATCTATCGGGGCGACTATCTAGTTAACTGGGATCCTATAACTCAGACAGCTTTAGCAGATGATGAAGTGGAATATGAAGAAAAAGCCTCCTTTCTCTGGTACTTCCGCTACCCGATAGAAAATGAGAGTGGCTATATCGTGATTGCAACGACACGCCCGGAAACACTCCTTGGCGATACAGCCTTGGCCGTTTCTCCAAGTGATGATCGGTATGAACATCTCATTGGGAAAAGAGTCATTTTGCCTCTAATGGATCGACCGATTCCAATCATCGCAGATCGCCTTGTTGACCCAACCTTTGGAACGGGCGTTGTGAAAGTCACCCCAGCTCATGATCCCAATGACTATGAGATGGGACTCAAGCACAATTTAGAGTTTATTAACATCATGACAACGGATGGCAAGATTAACGAAAACGGGGGCAAGTTCGCCGCATTATCGATGAAAGATGCTAGAGAGGCCGTGATCGCAGAGATGAAAGCGCTTAACCTCATCGATCGAATTGTTCCACATACGCATCGCGTCGGCATCTCCTATCGCTCAAAAGCTGTCATTGAGCCCTTCCTTTCTAAGCAGTGGTTTGTCAAGATGAGCGGATTTAAAGAACCTTTACGCAAAGCCGTTGAAGACAAAAAAGTGAGACTCGTCCCATCTAATTGGGAAAGCACCTATTTCCATTGGATTGACAATTTGCGCGATTGGTGCATCTCGCGCCAACTCTGGTGGGGCCATCGGATCCCCATTTGGTATCATAAAGCCAATCTCGATAAGATGATTTGCCATGACGGCCCAGGCCTACCCCCTGAGGTCCAAGCCAACCCCGATGAATGGGTCCAAGATGAAGATGTTCTCGACACCTGGTTCTCTTCAGCCCTTTGGCCCTTTAGCGTCCTTGGATGGCCTGATAAGACTCCCGATTTGGAGAAATTCTATCCCAATGCGACCCTCATTACGGGCCACGATATTCTCTTCTTTTGGGTCGCTCGCATGATCCTCATGGGAGAATATGCCTTGAAAATGCCTCCATTCCCTGAAACCTTCCTCCACGGGCTCATCTATGGCAAATCCTACTGGCGCCACAAAGCAGATGGTTCCATCGCCTACGTTGACGCCAAAGAGCGCCTAGAATTCGATACTGGCCACCCCATTCCACCAGAGATCCACTCCAAATGGGAAAAGATGTCAAAATCGAAGGGCAATATCATTGATCCAATTGAGATTATCGATACCTATGGGACCGACGCAATGCGCATGGGCCTATGTGCGAGTGCGACACAGGCAAGACAGATCGATCTCGATCGGCGTCGATTTGAAGAATTCAAGAATTTTATTAATAAAATCTGGAACGGTTCCCGTTTTGTGTTTATGAATATTGAAACGCTTACAACGGAAAATTTCACTTCCGGCATCCATTTTGAGAGCCTCGATCTGGAAGATAAATGGATCCTATCCCTCCTTAATCGTACCATCGAACAGGTCAATACTCACCTAACCGCCTACGCCTTTGATAAAGCCGCAATGACAGCCTATGACTTTTTCTGGAAAGAGTTCTGCGCTTATTACGTCGAACTTGTTAAACCGATCCTCTTTGGAAAAGTCGGTACTGCAAAACAGCAAGAGACAAAACAAAAGATTCTCACCTTCGTTTTACTCAGCTCCATCCGCCTCATGCATCCGATGGCCCCCTTCATTACAGAAGAGCTCTTTCAGATGCTTAAAGCCAAGTTCGCAATCACTTCATCTACGACAACCGATCCCTACACCCAAGATGCAATTAATGCGCTCTCATCCCCTGCGTGCATTGTCTCTCCCTATCCTCAGGTCCTTTGCAAAGAACACATCGATCTAAACATCGAAAACACTTTCTCCTTTCTCAATGAGATCGTGTATGCCATTCGCACTATCCGAGCAGAAATGCAACTGCCCCCAAATATCAGCACGGATCTCTTTATTTCGAGTGCACAGACAGATCCCCAAGCCCTTCTCGTGATGCAAAATAAAGCCATTATCCAGGCTCTCGTCCGCGTCAAAGAGATCCATTTCAATGAAAAAGAAGAGGGGCCTTTAAGCGCGAATGCTATTGTCGGCAACCTAAAACTGATGATTCCTCTACCCCAAGAGCTTCGAGAACGGGAGCAATTGCGCCTGATAAAAGAGAGAGATAAAGCCATTATGCAACAAAATACCCTGCGCGAACAACTCTCTAACACAACTTTTCTAGAAAAAGCGCCGCCTCAGCTCATCGATAAGTTGAAAAGCACACTGCTGCAAACAGAAAAATCCTTGGAAGAAATTATAAAAAAAATTGAAGTATCTCACTAAAACCTATGGAGCTCATGCTCCATAGGTAATTGATCCTCTGCGCGGCAAACCCCGCCCTTTAGGGCGGGGTCAAGAGCGCCAATAGCGTAATTGGATTTTTGGCTAACATGGGGTTTGTTGCTGTTCAATGTATTGACGAATAATAGCTATTGGAGCGCCACCGCAGCTGCCAGCAAAATAACTAGGAGCCCATAAAGCGTCACCCCATAATTTCTTGCAAATACACGGATAGTTTTTCTTGCGAATTAGATGACTGGACACTCCCTTAAGGCTATTTACCAATTTTGAAACAGATACTTTAGCTTGACAAAGTCACATTAGACAAGACTTTTTTTGAGCGTCAAAGCTCCCAGGGATCGAATAGCGCAAATGGGGCTAGTATTGAATAATACAACCCCATTTGCGCTATTCGATCCCTGGGGCTTTCACGCCAAAAAAAGTTTTTGT
>CAMAVL010000160.1 GCA_945861735.1 Chlamydia trachomatis | reverse complement strand
ACAAAAACTTTTTTTGGCGTGAAAGCCCCAGGGATCGAATAGCGCAAATGGGGTTGTATTATTCAATACTAGCCCCATTTGCGCTATTCGATCCCTGGGAGCTTTGACGCTCAAAAAAAGTCTTGTCTAATGTGACTTTGTCAAGTTACAATTCTAAAAGTAAGCGTGTTGGGTCTTCCAAGTTATTTTTCAGATTCACCAAAAATAAAACCGCTTCCCTCCCATCAATGACCCGGTGGTCATAGCTTAAAGCGACATACATCATCGGTCGAATTACAATTGCATCATTGACGACAACGGCGCGTTTGACAATTGCGTGAAGCCCAAGAATAGCGCTTTGAGGGGGATTGAGGATTGGGGTCGATAAAAGCGAGCCGAAGACGCCCCCATTTGTAATAGTAAAACTCCCTCCACGTAAGTCATCGATAGAGATCGTCCCCTCGCGCGCTTTTTTTGCTTTGGTTTCAAGCGATGTTTCAATGCCTCCAAAAGAGAGCTCATCGCAATTGCGAATGACTGGAACCATCAATCCCTTCGGAGTTGATACTGCAAGGCCGATGTCGTAGGTATGCACAGTGACGATCTCATCCCCGTCGATATAGGCATTGACCTCAGGAATTGCTTTTAAAGCAGCAACCGCCCCTTTGACAAAAAAGGACATAAATCCAAGTTTTACCCCATATTTCTTCATAAAGGCATCTTTTTCACGCGCTCGAATTTCAATGATTGCCGACATGTCGATCTCATTAAAACTCGTCAACATCGCCGTGTTGTTTTTTGCTTCGACAAGCTTTTGTGCGATCACCTTGCGCAATCCGCTCATTTTTTTACGAGTCACTTTTGCTCCCTCAAGGGGAGCTTTGACAATAGGTGCCGCCTTAAGGATAGCAGGCTCTTTGATTTCAGCCACAAAAGAAGAGATCTGTTTGCGCGCGCTCTCTGTTGGGATCGGCGCTTTAGGTTCTTGGGCTTTCGCAACAGGCGCCGTTACGACCCCCTTGCCGTCTGTTTCAATTGAGCCAATGACCTGACCGATGACCACTGTATCATCTACCTTCACAGTCAATGTCAAAATGCCATCTTGAGGAGCGTAAAGCGCTTGGTTGACTTTATCCGTTTCCAGCTCGAGAATTTCTTCATCGGCTTTGACAAAACTTCCAGAGGGTTTTAGGATCGTTGAGATCACAGCCTCTGATAGCGATTCTCCCATCGTTGGAATCTTGATTTCTATTTTCATGGGTTACCTTATTTCAAAAATTTGATCCATTATGTGCGCATATTGTTTCTTATGTAAGGCATAGGAGCCAGCAGCGGGAGATGCGCTCCGATCTCTACCGATATATTCCAGGTTAGGAAGCTGAGAATGGATATACTCCCATGCCCCCATGTTTTGATGCTCCTCTTGAACCCAAAAGCAGCGCTCTATTTTGGTGTAACGGGACAATATTTCCTGCAGAGCCTCTTTAGGAAAGGGATAGAGCTGCTCGATCCGGATGATCGCAATCTCAGCATTTTTTCTTTCTTTCATCAAATCATAGACGATTTTTCCAGAACAAAAGAGGACCGTTTTGCTGTTTAACAGAGGGGTCTTCTCTTCTAAAACCGCTTCAAAATGCCCTTGCGCAAAGCTCTTTACACTGCTGACACACAGAGGATGTCTTAAGAGAGCTTTTGGGGAAAAGAGAATGAGCGGTTTTTTCTCTTCTAAAAGAGCTTGAGCGCGCAAAACATGAAAGAGCTGCACGGGCGTTGTGCAGTTAACAATGCGCATATTATCATGACCTGCAAGTTGTAAAAAACGCTCCAGCCTAGCAGACGAATGCTCAGGGCCTTGCCCCTCATAACCATGAGGGAGTAACAGAGTGAGATTTGTTTTTAAATTCCACTTTTGTTCACAGGAGGCAAGATATTGATCGATGATCACCTGCGCGCCATTTGTGAAATCCCCAAATTGCGCTTCCCAGATCACAAGCGATTTAGGATAAGCCACGCTATAGCCAAAGTCGAAACCCAAAACGGCAAATTCAGAAAGAGGGGAGTTGTAAATGTCAAAGGGCGCTTGAGTTGTGCTCATGTGGGAGAGAGAACAATACCTCTTTTCCTTCACTTGATCCACCCAAACCGCATGCCGATGGGAAAAGGTCCCTCGACGTACGTCCTCTCCAGATAAGCGCACATGAGTGCCTCCATCGACAAGAGAGGCATAAGCTAAAAGTTCTCCCATTCCCCAGTCGATCAGCTCCTCATCCGGATCCTTTGAAACCATGTTTAAGCGATCCTGGAGAAGGCGCTGAATTTTAGGATGCACCTTCATATCAGGCGGGACTGCACAAAATAATTGCGCGAGTTTGATCAAATGCTCTTGAGAAACCCCTGTCTGTACACCACTTAAAGGAAGCGTCTTTGGGAGTGCGTGCTCAACTAATGGCGGATCTGTTTTTAATTTTTCCACCTCGTCCAAAGCTTTTTTTAGATTCGCTTTCAAGTCTGTTTCAAATTCCGTTGCCATTTTTTCATCGACCACACCCTCTTCAATCAATTGATCGCGCAAAATCTCTCGAATCGAGCGCTTTGCCTTAATTAAAGAATATTCTAAAGGCTGCGTGAAATTAGGCTCGTCACTTTCGTTGTGTCCATATTTTCGATAGCAATTTAAGTCGATGAAGACATCGCAGTGGAAGTGATGGCGGATTTGGGCTGCAAGACGCGCCACATAGACACACCCCTCAGGATCTTCGGCATTCACGTGAAAGACAGGACTTCCAAATGCTTTAGCGATATCGGTGCAGTACCGCGTCGACCTGGCGTCTTTAGGTAGTGTTGTGAATCCAATCTGATTATTGATGACGATATGCAATGTTCCTGAAGTTTTATAGCCACTTAAATCGGAGAGTTGGAGCGTTTCATAGACGACCCCTTGACCTGCGATCGAGCCATCCCCATGAAGCAGGATCGGAAGGATAGCTTTCCCTCCCTCCTCCCTATCTTTAAGTTCTTGAAGCGCGCGTGCGATCCCCTCAACGACCGGGTCGACGGATTCGAGGTGGCTTGGATTTGCAACTAAAGTCACGCGCACCATTTTGCCAGAAGCGGTAGGAATTTCCCCCTCGAAGCCCTTGTGATATTTCACATCGCCCGTTCCCTCCAATTGATCTGGAGTGTAATGATCTGCAAATTCATGAAAAATGAGCGCGTAGGATTTGTTGAGGATATTTGCCAGTACATTGAGCCGTCCTCGATGGGACATCCCCAAAATCACATCCTCTACACCCATTTGAGACCCTGTTTCAACAATGGCAGAGAGCATCGGGATCAGTGTTTCTCCCCCTTCTAAAGAAAATCGTTTTTGACCTACATAGTTTGTGTGCAGAAACGACTCGAACATTTCTGCTTTATTGAGTTGGCGCAAAATTTCAATTTTTGCATCCCTTCCAAAATTCAAATCAAAAAAAGGCTCAATTTTTTCCTGAAGCCATTTCTCAAGAAGGGGATTCCCAAGACCCATGTATTCGATTCCAATTTTCTCACAATAGGTCTTCTTCAATGCTTCAACGATCTCTTTTAAAGGAGCTGTTAGTTTTTTTAAAAATCCACATGTTGGAAAAACAGCATTGAGTTCTGCGTCTGAAAAGCCAAGAGTATTGAGGTTCAGCTCGATGGGCTCTTCAGGGATTTGAGTTGCAATCGGATTGATGCGCGCCATCAAGTGTCCAAATTTTCGATAAGCATCGATCAGCTCATAGATCCTTAAATCCGGGCTCTCTTTTTTAGAAGAGGGCATTTGAGGCAGCACACTCGATGCAAATTCCATCCCCTCAAAAAAGTGGCGCCAGGAGCTTTCCACGCTTTGAGGATCTTGAGAATACTTGAGATAAAGCTCCTCCAATGCCGGCAAGTTGGATAGGTTGGCATAAGAGAATTGCTTGGGATCCATGAATGACCTTGTCCTTGAGTGAGCCGTCCTTGTTTGGGTATATACCAAGAAACTTGCGCTCTTTTCAATCTTTTTCTTGTCAGGGACTGAATAGGCACTTGAGTGCTGTATACCCAACTCGGTCAGCAACTTGGAATTTGGACCGCGCCAAAGCCCCGGGGATCGTCGATCTTAAGTCGCCCCATATTGTTAATATGGGGCGACTTAAGATCGATGATCCGCGGGAGCTTTCGCGCAGGTCCAAATCCAAGTTCA
>CAMAVL010000159.1 GCA_945861735.1 Chlamydia trachomatis | reverse complement strand
CTATTCTAATGGAAGAAGTCTTAAAGACGTTGTGCAAAGATAAACGCAAACGGAAAACTACCCAAGCCTCTGTAGAGCTGGGTATTTCTTTCGAATGTTTATACACTAAAGGCACTGAAAATAAACAGTTTGTGGAGGCTTAGCTTGATGCGTATGCCCGTGTGCGTGCCCGTGCCCGGATAAATTCTTTATACAAAAGGACGCGAATTATTGATTCGTATAGTATCCATGTTGGTTAAAATGGCTCAGAAAAAATACTAATCGGGCACGGGCACGGAGAAGAGGTTACGCAAGAGGTCTACTGGACAGCTTCCATGAAAGAGCTGCTGTAACGCCCAAAATGAGCATGACAACCCCCAAAGAAATCCCAATAGGAATCGGAAAAATGGGCTCAAAAACCATCTTTAATCCGATAAAGATCAAAATGGCTGAGAGACCAAATTTAAAATAGCGGAGCTTCTCAAAGAAATGCTTCAGCACAAAGTAGAGCTCGCGCAATCCCAAAATTGCAAATACATTCGACGTATATATAATAAAGGGATCCTTTGTAATCGCAAAAATTGCGGGGATTGAATCAAGGGCAAAAACGAGATCAGAACTTTCAATCAGGATCAGAACCATAAATATCAGGGAAAACTTCCATCTCCCCGCTTCTTTAACAAAAAATTTTCCTTCCGCCTTTTTTTCTGAAAACGGCAGAATCTTTCGCATTATCCGCACCAAAGCATTTCGATCGGGGCTCCACTCTTTTTTCTCCCGTTGCAAAACCAACCGCACACCCGTAAAACAGAGAAAGGCTCCTAATACATAGGTAATCCAGCTAAACTCTTTAATTAAGACAATGCCTACTAGAATAAGAACGATCCGCAATACCAATGCTCCGATAATCCCTAAAATTAAAATGCGATGTTGTTCAAGGGATGGAATTTTAAAGTGGGTAAAAATCAACAGAAAAACAAACATGTTATCCACGCTCAGCGACTTTTCAATCAAATACCCTATCAAGAACTGCAACGCGGGTTCTTTTCCAAAAAGCCAATAAATCCACCCATTAAATACTAAAGCAAGTGCAATCCAACCAACACTTAAAAATAACGATTTCTTGACTATATCTTTCTCTTTTTTGTGGCGAAATAGAGCAAGGTCGATCCAAAGCAACACAGCGATCAACACGTGAAATCCGATCCAAAACAGATATGAATGATGCATTTAAGGCTCCAACAGCAGTTCCCGCTAGAAATAGTTCGTATAGGTAAGCACACTCTTTTTAAAAGAAAATTTTCGTAAAGAGGAGATGAGCTGTTGATCTACCAACTTTATCCTCACTCTATGCAAGTAGAAGCAAAAACTCCCTCAGCGAGAGAGGAATAGCAGAGGCGCAGGGAACGCAGAAAAGAGGATTTTTTATTTTTACAAAAAAACTCTGCGTTCTCTGAGCCTCTGCTATTCCTCTCTCGCCGATGGAATTTCTGGTTTCAGCGGGAGCTGCTGAGGCTCCAACGGATACGTTGACAGAGAAAAGCCCTATCCTGTACACTCTTTTCCACATTCAAAGCTTTTAAATCAATCCCTAATGAAAATACGCCATTTCTTTCAACTCTTTATAGCCATCTTGAGCATTTTCTGCCTTCAGAGAGTTATCCGAAAGGGCACCGACGGGTTTGCCCTTAATAAAATCCACTCTAACCTCGCCTATCATCCCGACTGGGAAGTGCCCCCGCTCTCAGCTGAAGAGCAACAGAACCTGAAAACCATTTTGGATCAGCCCTATTTCTATTTAACAAGAGGCGCTCAGAGTTACGTCTTCCTCTCTGAAGATAAAAATTATGTCATTAAATTTTTCCGCCTCCATAGACTCCTTCCACCGGCTTGGGTGACTGATATCCATTGGCCCTTTCGGCTTCAACCCTACCGCTTAAAAAAAATCATCAATAGAAATCAATCTGTTTATAAGGATTTTGTCAGCTACACAATCGCCTTTAATAAGATGCGCGAAGAGACGGGCCTTATCTTCCTACACCTCAATAAAACCTCCAATTTAAAACAAAAAATGACCCTCCATAGCCCCATTCACATTGCTCACGAAATCGATCTCGACCAGATGGAATTTATCGTGCAAAAAAGAGCCGATCTCATCTACCCCTCTCTACAGAAAATGATGGACTCTCAAGAAATAGAAAAAGCGAAGGAACACTTAACGAGCCTAATTGAGCTCCTTGTTCTTCGCTGTCAAAAAGGGATACTCGACAAAGACCCAAAACTTTCAACGAATTTTGGTTTTATCGATAACAAAGCAAGACAAATTGATATTGGCAGATTTACCCTAGATCCATTAAGAACCGATGTAAATAAAATTGAGATCATCCATATTACAGACAACCTCAATCAATGGCTTAAACAGGACTATCCTGTTCTATCTTATCACTTGGAGAAGCTAATTGCGGATCTGTAAGTATAATAGACTTCTTGCATAACCTGCTTTGCTTGGAAAAATCGAAGATTTTTTTGTCATTTAAAATCCTGTCGATTAAGACATACACGCAGTGTAGGCGAATCGACAGGATTTTAAATGGCGAAAAAAGATCGATTTTTCCAAGCAAATGAGGTTATGCAAGATGTCTAATGTTCAAGATTTCGACCTGAAAGGCAAACGCGTACTTATGCGCGTCGATTTCAACGTTCCTCTAAATGCAGACGGCTCTATTTCAGATGATACCCGCATCCGAGAGTCCCTCCCGACAATTATCCATATTCTCGATCAAGGTGCTAGCCTCATCCTCATGAGCCATTTAGGCAGGCCAAAAGGCAAAGACTCCAAGCTTTCTCTCTCTTCTTGCGCAACAGCGCTTTCCAATTTAATCCAGCGCCCTGTTCTTATGGCTCCAGATTGCATTGGAGAAAAAACAACTCTTATGGCTAAAGCATTACAGCCTGGCCAAGTTTTACTTCTTGAAAATCTCCGCTTTTATCCTGCAGAAGAAAAGCCCTCTTCTGATCCCACCTTCGCAGAGCAGTTGAGTCGACTCGCCAATGTCTATATCAACGATGCCTTTGGAACAGCCCATCGAGCTCACTCCTCAACTGCTACAATCACCCGTTTTTTTCCAAATAAGGCAGCAGCTGGTCTATTGATGCAAAAAGAAATTTCCTTTTTAGGTTCAGTCATTCACAATCCCAAACACCCCTTTTTCGCAATCATTGGCGGCGCAAAAATAGCATCAAAAATAGGAGCGCTCCACTCCCTTTTGAATAAAGCAGATGCCATTTTCATCGGCGGTGCCATGGCCCATACTTTTCTCAAAATCCAAGGAATGGAAATTGGGAAATCTCTATTTGAGCCCAATCAGTTAGACATTGCCAAACAGTTCTTACAAGATTGCTCCAAAAAAAATGTTCCGATCTATCTTCCAACAGATCTTGTCATTACAGATGCCATTACAGAAAATGCAAACTACCGCACCATTTCTATCTCTGATGGCATTCCACCCACTTTCGCAGGCGTCGACATCGGCCCTGCGACTGTAGACTGCTGGAAAGCAGCTCTTGCACAAGCCTCTACTGTATTTTGGAATGGACCTTTGGGCGTCTTTGAATGCCCTCCCTTTGCTAAAGGAACTCAAGTGATTGCTGAAACACTCGCCTCTCTCAAAGCTATCACCATCGTCGGTGGCGGTGACTCGATTGCAGCCATCCATCAACTCCATCTAGAAAAAAAGTTTTCTCATCTATCTACTGGCGGCGGCGCATCATTAGAATACCTGGAATTTGGCCATCTGCCAGGGATTGATGCGCTCTCTTGAGCGGACTTGAAAAGGCGGACAAAAGTCCGCCATAATAAGGCTTTAGGGATGTCAACTCAAATTCTCAAGGCACGAAAAATAATCTTGTAAATTTCAAGATGTGGCGCCGAAAAGGTTAAACTTCATCACGATTTCCATAGTGGAAGGCGTTAAACCTGGGTAAATATGAGGAATAAAAGTTTTACTGGTGATGGCTTTGTGGGAATGGTCTCTAGCTATTTTCTCTTTCGTGCCCGTGTGCGATCCCTTTCTTAAAGAGAGGGTTGGTGAGCAGTTACCAATTTTTCTTCAATAGACTTCTTGCATAACTTGACAAAGTCACATTAGACAAGACTTTTTTTGAGCGTCAAAGCTCCCAGGGATCGAATAGCGCAAATGGGGCTAGTATTGAATAATACAACCCCATTTGCGCTATTCGATCCCTGGGGCTTTCACGCCAAAAAAAGTTTTTGTCTAA
>CAMAVL010000158.1 GCA_945861735.1 Chlamydia trachomatis | reverse complement strand
CAAAGCCCCGAGGATCGCCGATCATAAGTCGCCCTATATTGTTAATATTTTGCGACTTATGATCGACGATCCGCGGGAGCTTTCGCGCAGGTCCAAATCCAAGTTTCAGGCCGACTGCAGTATATCATTTATTCATGTTTTAATGCTCCTACAGCATAAAAGACCATCTAATCAATAGACTTTTATCCCCCCGTAAGGCGATACTCATACCCATCAAACCCACTGCTATTTAAAAAAACTTTATGGCTAAAATCAACCCCAACTTCCAGCTTCTGCGCAAAGAATATATCTTTCCTGTCATCGAACAGAAAGTTTTAGAGCTTAAAAACCTCTTTCCAGGCACCTCTCCGATTAATTTAGGGATTGGCGATATTGCTCTGCCTTTAGCGCAAAGCATCGTTCGGGCAATCCAGTTAGCTACTCAAGAGATGGGTCAAAAAGAGGGAATGCGCGGATATGGCCCACATAATGGTTACCTGTTTTTGCGAAAAGCGATCGCAGATCACGAATTTTCCCATTTAAAGATTACCCCAGACGACATTTTTGTTTCCGATGGAGCAAATAGCGATGCAGTCAACTTACTCGAGCTCTTTAGCCAAGATAATGTCGTCGGCATCATGGACCCGACCTACCCGGCCTATCTCGACGCCTCTATTCTCGCAGGCAAAAAAAAGATCGTTGCACTACCTTGCCTTGAAGAGAACACCTTCTTTCCTCTCCCACCGCAAGAACATTGCGATATCCTCTATCTCTGCTCTCCTAATAATCCGACAGGAGTTGCAATGACACGGGATCAGCTTTCTTTATGGGTTAACTATGCACTCGAACATGAGGCGATTATTGTCTTTGATCACGCCTATGAGGCCTTTATTACATCGGCGGATGTACCCAAAAGCATTTTTGAAATTGAAGGGGCAGATCGATGCGCGATCGAATTGCGCAGTTTCTCTAAAACAGCCGGCTTTACAGGCTTGCGTTGCGCCTATGCGGTCATCCCCAAAAACATCCGCGTGAGTGTCGACGGAACTCAGGCTTCTTTAAGCGCTCTATGGAATCGACGGCAAGCTGCAAAATCTAACGGCGTTGCTTATCCCATTCAAAGAGGAGCAGAAGCTGTTTACACCCCCGTTGGAAGACAAGAGACCAGAGCTCAAGTCGCCGCTTATTTAGACCGAGCAAAAGAGCTTAGAACGGGACTGATCGCTTTAGGCCACACATGCTATGGTGGAATTGACGCCCCCTACATTTGGTGGAAGACTCCTCGCAATTTAAGCTCCTGGGAATTTTTTGATCTTTTATTAAAAGAGTGCCATCTCATCTCGATTCCTGGCAAAGGATTTGGACCCACTGGAGAGGGGTATGTACGCCTCTCAACATTTACAACAGCAGATGTCACCGCAGCAACCTTAACCCAACTTAAAAAACTCTAATTTTATGCGCTTTTCTCCTACTTCCGATCACAGAGAATTTTTCTCCAAAAATGGCTTTGTTGAGTTTGAAAACTTTTTAACTCCCGAGCAGATCACTCTTCTCAACCAAGAGATCGATCAAACCCTTGCAACTCGCTTAAAAGTCCCTCTTACTCAGCTTAAAAAAATGCCCGCAAACCTCCTTTTTCAAGAAGGTTTTGATCTATGGCGCGACTCTGATCCCCTGAAAAAAGTGATCTTTAAAAGCAACTTTGCAGAAATCGCCTCCTATCTCCTTAATATTCCCCTTTTGCGGATGGGCTTCGATCAATACCTTCCCTCTGCCACAATCGAAACACTCCCCCTCTCAGACAACCTCTCCTTACAAGACATGAGCAGCGCTAAGCCCCTTGCTGGAGGACTGCTCCTCAACCTCTCCGAAGAAGAAAACCCAGTAGAGCTCCCCTGCGAGCAAACGGGATGTCCTGTTCCTTTAAAACGAGGCAATGTCGTTTTCCTCTCCGCTGAAAAGCCCATTCCTTGGCATCTGATCTCCACGTTAAAAAATCAACGTTTTTTTGCTGTCGTCTATGCAACAAAACGCGCCATCTATCATTTAGATCACAAAGATCCCCACACGCATCTTTGGAAAAGACGCGGTTACGTCTTTGGTGATCGCCTCAACGACCATTTGCATCCCATTCTGTTTAGAGGCTAACGATGCGATTCTTTTTTTCCTCTTTAGTTATTGTTGGAGCTACCCTTCTTTCTCCTATTGAAACTATCCATGCTCAAGCTCCCTCCATTGAAATTTCTTTGGAAGAGTCTCTAGTGGACCAGGAAATTATTATTAAGCTCAATTCATTACAACCTCATGAAAAAATCCGCATTCAAGCGCTGGCAACTGATGATAATGGCCTCCAGTGGTCATCTTTCGGTCTATTTCAAGCAGATGATTTAGGAGAGATTGACCTCTCAACACAGTCACCTATCCAAGGTTCTTACCAAAAGATGGATTCCACAGGCCTTTTGTGGTCTATGCAAACAACGGAACCTGGTGCATCCTTCAAAATTAAAAAGGATCGTTTTCTTGTAACGATTACAGCTTTTCGAGGAGAACAAGAAATTGCCTCTCGAGAACTCACTCGATTCCTTAAAGCTCCAAATGTACAAAAGATCCTTGTTCAAGAAAATGGATTGAATGGAATCCTCTTTCTTCCCCCCTCTAAAAAACCCTTACCTATCGTCATTACTCTAACAGGCTCAAGCGGTGGCTTTGGAGAAAATAGAGCTCAAGCTTTAGCCTCCCATGGTTTTGCTGTCTTAGCACTTGCTTACTTTGGAGTAGAAGGATTACCTCCAAACTTACAGAATATTCCCTTAGAATATTTCGAGACCGCCTTTACTTGGATTAAAAACCAACCTGCAATAGACGGCTCTCGCGTAGGCATTTATGGAATTTCTAGAGGCGCTGAACTCGCATTAATTCTAGGAAGTTGGTTTCCAGAATCCGTTCAAGCAATTGTTGCGGTCGTCCCAAGCAGCGTCGTCCATGGAGGCCTAAGTACAACCCCTGTACCCGCTTGGCTATACCACAATCAACAAGTTCTTCCGTCTGCGACTAAACCCTCAATGAATTTAAGTGGAAATGAAGGAAAAGACCCTGAGCATCTAGCTAATGCCTCTTTACTCTTTTTAGAAGGAATGAAAGACCAAAAATCTTTCCAAGCAGCATCCATTCCAGTTGAGAACATCACAGCTTCGCTTCTTTTAATTTCCGGAGGAGATGATCAGCTATGGCCATCCACCCTTTACGCCACTCAAATTCAGAGGCGCCTTGAAGAAAAAAAATCCCCTATTAGTTGCCAACATGTGAATTATCCAAAAGCTGGCCACACGATTAACCTCCCCAATCTTCCACAACCAGGTCCTGCATATTACCATCCAATCGGTAAGATCTGGCTTTCTATGGGAGGCACTCCTGAAGAGGATCAGCACGCCGCCCAAGATTCTTGGAAAAAACTGATCACCTTTTTTCATGCCTCTCTAAAATAGAGCTGCAGAAAATCACATAATTATTTCTGCATATCCGATATCTCCGTTAACAGCTCTAGAGTGAGAGTGACAAAATTTTTTCCCTTATAGAGTCGCCTAATCCAAGTTTAACGGCCTTCATAGGAGAATCGCCATAAAGTTAGGTCAATTCTCCTATGAAGGCCCACATTTCGCACCCCTCTCCGCAAGTTAAGATTTTGATCCTTGAAAGTAAGCCCAACTTCAACGGCTCTCTCTATGAGAACCGCTTAGAAGTTAGGCTATTCGTCACTACATCTTGAATTTACAGAATCGTTTTGGTTGCTCTAAGAATCTGGGATTGCAAGCCTAAAGCCTTATATATTTCCGGCTGCTCCTTTTCTGCTTTCGTTGTGCTTCGATGATAGAACGTTTTTCCGCCCTCAGCTTTAGCTTGAATCGTGACCCTTACTCGACTCGATAAGCTCTCACGTATTTTTTTCCAGTATAGTGGACCCCGAAAACTGGACAGGTTAGCTAGTTTGCTTCATGCTACTTAAATCATTAAGCATGGAGATGAAAAATGGGCAAAAAACCAAGAACCCCAAGAACAACGGCTTTTAAGAAGAAGATCGCGCTAGAAGCGCTAAGAGAAGACAAGACTCTTAATCAGCTGGCAAGCCAATACAGCGTACATCCTTTACAAGTAGGTAAATGGAAGAAAGAGCTTATAGATGGTGCCGAGGCATTATTTGGGGGAAAGAAAACCCATAAACAAGATGAAAATGCCGATCGTGGGGAGCTCGAGAAGAAAATTGGGCAATTGACTATGGAAAATGATTTTCTTAAAAAAAAACTGA
>CAMAVL010000157.1 GCA_945861735.1 Chlamydia trachomatis | reverse complement strand
AAAAACTTTTTTTGGCGTGAAAGCCCCAGGGATCGAATAGCGCAAATGGGGTTGTATTATTCAATACTAGCCCCATTTGCGCTATTCGATCCCTGGGAGCTTTGACGCTCAAAAAAAGTCTTGTCTAATGTGACTTTGTCAAGCTAGAAACGGCAGTTCGAGATGGCAAAGTGATGCAAGGCTTTGAACAAGAACCTCTTCCGATAGGGGGCGCACATTTCCTAACGGTGAAGGGCCCCCTATCGGAAGAGGTTCTGACTCAAAAGATTGCGTCAATTTGCCGTCTCCAACTGCCCTTTCAACGCTTTAGGCCATTGTCCTTGATTTGATTGTAGAGGGAGTTGCATAACTAAAGCTTTGGAGACCAAATTTGATGATTTTAAGCGTGACAGAGCACTAGACTCTCTTTAATATCGAGAGGCACTGGAGCAATGACCTTGAGCTCCGCTCCCTTAATCGGGTGGACAAAAGAAATGGAATACGCGTGGAGCAAATGGCGTTTGCATTTAAGCGGACAGCGAAAATGGTGTCCGTATTCGATATCGCCTAAGATAGGATGTCCAATCGAGCTTAAATGGACCCTCAGCTGATGCGTGCGACCAGTGACAGGCTCACACAATAAAACAGAAAACGCCCCCCGCCTCTCAATACACTTCCAAAAAGTCAAAGCCACCTGCCCCTTACCCTTTTCCACCACTTGATAGACGCTGCGCCCTTGATATTGCCGCTTTAGTCCAATATTGCTATCGATCCGCCCTGAATCTCCTTTAATAAGTCCATCAACTAAGGCCATATAGGCTTTATGGACTTCTCTTTTGGCAAAGAGATCCATCATGAGCTCTTTACATTTGGCATTTTTTGCCAAAATAATGACGCCTGATGTTTCCTTATCCAAACGATGAACGAGCTCTAAACACCCTTTATATTGAGGCAGCTTTTGATTAAAGGAGCGATTGTCAGAAACGAGACCTGCTGACTTATTGCAAATGAGAAGATCCTCATCTTCATACAAGACCGCAACAGACAACTGTTTTTTTACCTCTTGAGTATCAAGCCTGACCCGATCTCCTTTTTTTAAGGGATGGGAAGAAAACGTCTCGATTCTGCCATTGATCGTGCAGCACTTGGCCTCGACTAAACTTTTAAGTGCTTTAACTGAAATGGAAGGCTTTGAGCTATATCTCAGCCTTAAGAATGAAAGGAGGGTCATCCCCTCCTCTTGAGCGATCACGACCCAGGTTAACTGATCTTTCACTTGAGATTCTCAAAAAAATCGATCAAAAGACGCACTCCAACACCCGTTGCATGCGTTGTATGATACGATTTAGCAGCGGATATATATGCAGTCCCTGCGATGTCTAGATGAGCCCAGGGCACATCTTTAACAAACTGCTGAAGAAATACCGCTGCAGTACAAGGAGACGCTGCTTTCCCCCCGGAATTGGAGATATCTGCAATCGATGATTTCAACTGATCTTTATACTCAGGAAAAAGAGGTAAGCGCCAAAGCCTCTCATGTGTTCTTTCTCCCGCCTCGAATAATCCCTTAGCTAAAAGGTCATCATTTGAAAAAAGACCCGTTGCCACCTCTCCAAGAGCTACAACAACGCCCCCTGTTAAAGTCGCCATATCGATCATCCGCATAGGAGAATACTTCTCTTGAACATAAGAGAGAGCGTCGGCAAGAACCAGTCTTCCTTCCGCATCCGTGTTTGCAATTTCTACCGTTTTTCCAGAATGCCCTTTGATAACATCACCTGGCTTATAACTATTAGGCCCTATCGCATTTTCTGCAATTGCAAGCACTCCAATGAGATTTTTTTTCAACTTTAAAGAAGCTGCAGCTTGAATGATCCCAATCGTTGCAGCAGCACCTGACATATCACACTTCATCGTTTCCATACCGCCCGTTGGCTTAATATTGAGCCCCCCAGTATCATAGGTAATCCCCTTCCCGATGATTGCGCTCCTCTCTTTAGAACTTGGATCCCCGCGGTATTCCATCACAATAAGCGCAGGCTCTTTGCTTGACCCTTGATTCACAGCTAAAATAAATCCCATTTTCTCTTTTTTTAACAAAGCCTTATTTAAAATATGGACCTTCACAGAAGCAAATTGCTTTTCCAAATCGAGTGCAATCGCGCTTAAGTGCTCTGATGTCACATCATCCGCATTTCCATTAACGAGATCTCGCGTAGCGTTCACTGCAACGGCTACTGCTCCGCTTCTCTTTAAAAGTTGCGCACCTTCCTTATCAACTGGAGAAAAACAGACATCCGTTAAATAAGCATCTTTATCCTTTGCTGTCTCCCCTTTCAACTTTTCAAAAGAGTAGTTCGCTAAAAGAACCCCTTCAAACGCCGCCACATGGCAATCCCCAGAAGGAAGTATAAAATGAGCCTTGTTGATCTTCTTACAGTGCAATAGCTTCACACTTGCCGCAAAGGAGCGTCTAATTTGATCAGAAACGCACGTTTTCTCCTTACCTAACCCCAGCAACAATAGGCGTTTTTCTTTTCCTTTCAATGGATGTACAAGAAGTGTTTCCCCCTCTTTCCCATGAAAATCCCCCGAATGGAGAGCCGCTCTAAGCGCTGCCGCAAATTCTTTATCCTCACAAGCAGAAAGAGGCTTATCTTTTCCTTCCCAAAAAGGGATAATGACAACATCTGCCTTTTTGCGCTGAGCCGATTTCTCTATCGAGGTGACCAACATAATAACTCCTTCTAGAATGGAATTTCATCTTCGCTAAATGAGACATCTGCTTTACCCTGACCCATTGCAGGCTGTTCTTGACGCATCTCTACTTGAGGACGGTGTTCGCTTGACTCTCCACTACCACCTGCAGATTCTGGTTTTCCAAAAGGACTAAACATCAAATTCGACGCCGTGACGTTCATGGACACTTGAGGACGCCCTTCTCGATCTGTAAAAATTTCAGGCTTGCTCAGTTCTCCAACTGCAATCACAGCACTTCCCTTTTTGAGATATGCAATCATTTTATCAAATTGCTCTCCCCAAACAGTCACCTTCCACCAAATTGTCTCATCTTTGGCACCTTTTCTAGCCTTTGCAGCAACGCGCAATGTCGTCACCTTTTGTCCAGATGATGTGAAACGCACCTCAGGATCTGCACCTAAATGTCCAGCTACTGTCAATTGATTCATCTTGCCCTCTCATTTAAAATTGATTGCTTTAGAGGGAGTTGCAATTCCCTCTGTTACGTTGCAGTATTTCGAACCGTCGATTAAATCCACAAGAAAATTCCATTTCTTGAGATTTTTACGTTCCTTTGGTTAAATAAGAGATGGAGAATACACCTCTCGATGTGCGAGAAAGTTGAGTATATTACCCTCCACATCTTCAGATTTGACAAAAGTGACAGACTCGTATTTTAATCCATAAGTTTTTTCTCTTACGACATCTCCTAAAATTTCAATTACAGAAAACTGATCCTCATCGCCTATTTTTTTCACAAATAGTGCACAATGCCAATCATTATGTAGGTCACGCCTAAAACAAATAATATCGCCAGCTTTTGGAGTTGTTTCCTCATTTGTAAAATCGACAAAATGGTATTTTCCATATTTCATTGCATCCGGAACGCGCACCTCTTCTTTGATGCTGTCTATTTCTTGATAGAGATGTCCAACAGCTTTCCATGACAGCCTACCGGCTTCAATATAGGACAGCAAACAGAACTGCCAGCAATTCATATTCGCCTTTTTCCGTGCAATGTCTGTTATGCTCCTTTCAATCTGGTATGAAAATACAGCTTCGCCGGCTTTCCCTAAAGCGACCACTTTTACATCTTGGATACATGTTGATGGACGCGCGTGTATATCTGTTGAGTATAAACCTTTGAATTCGCATATATAACTACCTTTTCCCATCCACTCGATTGCAGCCTCAATGACTGGGCGACTCCCTAATTTGCCATTAATCAATGCATTAACTTTTGCTGATCTTTGTTCAGCGGGAATGATCTGCTTAGGATCATGCATCTTATGTAACCCAACACAAAAGAAGTCGTTGGGAAGAAAACAATGCATTTTCTGATCGTATGCGTACACCTTGACTCGAGTAAATTGTAAATCGGGTGTGAACTCAAAAACCACTTGTTCTTTAGAACTTGAATAAATTAACTTACTTTGCACCTCTAAAGCAAACAATGCGATTATTTGAGGGATTTTTATCAGAATAGCGCCAGTACGCAGATTCAGTTGAAAAGTGACTATTGTATTATACCCAACTCGGTCAGCAACTTGGAATTTGGACCGCGCCAAAGCCCCGGGGATCGTCGATCTTAAGTCGCCCCATATTGTTAATA
>CAMAVL010000156.1 GCA_945861735.1 Chlamydia trachomatis | reverse complement strand
GAACTTGGATTTGGACCTGCGCGAAAGCTCCCGCGGATCATCGATCTTAAGTCGCCCCATATTAACAATATGGGGCGACTTAAGATCGACGATCCCCGGGGCTTTGGCGCGGTCCAAATTCCAAGTTGCTGACCGAGTTGGGTATAAGATCTTACTCATTCCATTTGTCCATCTGATTTTAGCTAATGGGGTTCAAGGAGATGAAAGACCTTGGCTTTCTGGAGTGCCCCTGTCTTCTGATGGAAATGATTTTGGAGTGGAGTTAGCTAAAATCCATGCGCACTTTTTAATGCCGGAAGAATTATCCATTCACATCTGGACGATTACAAGAGAAGCGAATCGATACAAGGATGCATCTGTAGGTGAAAAAAACTTATACGCTAAGGTCTCCTATAAATCTTTTTTGAGGGAGACGGATACAGCAAATATTCCTGATATTTTAATCGATCCCATTCTCAATGTTTTAGGGGATATTGTTATTGAAGAGATTCTATCCCTTAACTAAGAGTAACCACTCCATGCTATTTACAATTATCAATGGTCCTAACATAGAAAAAGCTCTAGAGCTCCTCGATCAAGCGATCGGACGGGTAGATGGCATTGAAATTCGGTTAGACTCCTTTTTAAACATCAAGCCAATCCAATTTGAACCGCTTTTAAAAAAAGCCAACGAAGCGCATCTCAAAGTTCTCTTTGCGTTAAGGCCCAAACGACAGGGGGGGGGATTTGAAAGTGGAGAAAAGGAGCGGCTGGATCTCATTGAGCTCTTTTGTGATCTCGATCCTGATTACGTCGATTTAGAACACGATGTGTCATCTGATTTTCGACAGATATTAAGCTTAAAACACCCGAAAATTCAGTTCTTTTCCTCCTATCACAATTTTGAAGAGACACCGAAGGATTTAAAATCTGTATTGGATTCTATCCATTCGGAATATGCACACATCTATAAAATAGCAACATTTGCAAGGTCATCACTCGATGCGCTGCGCATGATTAAATTTGTCAATGAGCAGAAGGCTCACCACACCTTAATTGGGATCTCAATGGGGGAAGAGGGGAGTATCACGCGCATTCTAGCCCCTGTATTTGGAAACTACCTCTCGTTTGCAATGATCAATCCAGAAGAGCAAACAGCGCCGGGGCAATTTGAGATTAAGGAACTGCTCGATATTTACCACTATAGCTCCTTAAATATGCATACGCGGTTCTTTGGTGTTATTGGCTCGCCCTTGAATAAAAGTGTTGGAAAGCATATTCACAATGCCGTGTTTTCTCAAATGAAGATCAATGGGTGCTACGTCACAATGCCAATTAAGGTGGAAGAGCTCAGCTCCTTTTTTTCTTTGATCAAAGATCTGCCTTTCAGTGGATTAAGCGTCACGATGCCTTTAAAAGAACTTGTCGTTTCTTATCTCGATGAGGTAACACCTTCAGCTCAAGTCATTGGCGCAGTGAATACCATTGCGATCAAAGATGGGAAAATGATTGGATACAATACCGATGGGATTGGCGCGTTAGAAGCAATTGAAAAATACGTGCCCATCAAAGGGCAGCGGATCGTTGTTGTAGGCGCTGGGGGCTCTGCTAAAGCTATTATTTGCGAAGCGATTGCGAGAGGCGCCCGCGTATCGATTCTCAATCGCACCGAATCCAAGGCGTTGCAGCTTGCAAAAACGTTTGGCTGCCAAGGGGGAGGGATGGACCTCTTGCCTAAGGTCTTTCGAGAGGGATATGATATTTTAATTAATTGCACGCCGACAGGGGAGTCGATCGACCCCCGTTGGCTCATTCCAGGGTCCTATGTCATGGATATTGTCTATAATCCAAAAGAGACCCCATTCTTATTAAAGGCCATAGAGAAAAAATGTCATCCCATTTTTGGAATCGATATGTATATCAATCAAGCAGTGGAGCAGCAAGTGATTTGGCAGGGCTCTGATAAGCGAGCTCAAATCCGAAAAATCATTGCATCTAATTTATTAAAGAGGGGTCTTTCTTAAGCACATCCTTTTCATCTTCAGAGCAAGCGACGAGTACTGCACAGCAACTGTCACTAAAGACATTAACCACCGTGCGGCACATATCCAAGATCCGATCAACGGCAATGAAAAGACCAATTCCTTCCGCAGGAAGGCCAATTGCTTTTAAAATGACGATGAGAGCCACTAAACTAGCTGACGGAATTCCAGCCACGCCAATAGATGTAATCAGAGCCAAGAGTACCACTAAAACTTGAGTTGAGAAAGAAATGTCAATTCCATAGGCTTGAGCGACAAACATGGCAGCAACACATTCGTAGAGTGCAGAGCCTGACATGTTAATCGATGTTCCCAAAGGAATGACCAAGCTGCAGATGCGGTTAGACACACCCGATCTTTTTTCGACACAATCCATGGTAATTGGCAGTGTTGCAGAAGAAGAGCTTGTAGAGAAAGCTGTGAGTAAAGCTGGAGCCATTGCTTTGAAGTGCCATTTTGGATTCACCTTTCCAATAAATTTAAGAAGAAGGGGAAGCGCGATAAACATGAATGTTGCAAGCCCTAGCAGGACAGAAAGAGTGAATAGCCCGAGAGATCCAAGCGATTCGACCCCTGTTATCATGAATACTTTAGCGACTAAGCAAAAGACTCCAATGGGCAAGAATTTCATGACGATGTGAGTTAATTGGATCATCGCCTGGAATACCCCTTGCCAAAATCCCATTAGAATTGAAGCAGGGTGGGATTCAATTTTAGAGATGCAGTAGCCAAAGAGAAGACTAAAAAAGATCACTCCGAGAAGCTGTCCCTTAGAAAATGCATCGAAAATATTCGACGGGATAATCCGGGCAATCACATCAGAGATTTTATGACCTTCTTGTGTCGATAAATGCTGTTGCATTTGACCAGGATCGATTGTCGTGGAATGAATCAGCCTATCTGGCTCAATCATGCTGCCTGGATTGAGGACATTCACAAAAAAAAGACCTATAAGAATCGCAATCAGGCTTGTGCCAATATAGAACCCAAAAGTTTTAGCTCCAAGGCGTTTAAAAGAGCCGTCATTACCAATTTTCGCAATTCCTGTAATAATTGAAGAAGAAATGAGGGGAACCACCACTAAAGTTAGGGCGTTGATAAAGATTTTTCCCAAATAATCAAACGCATCATACAAGACAATGCCAAACAGTGTAGTTTCTTTTTGAATCGCTAAGCCTACAATAATGGCTAAAATAATGGCTATAAATACGCTCAATGGGGACTTTTTTTTCTTTTTCATCTGCTTAAATCCGTTGATGTTTAAGGCTGGATACTAAAACAAATTCTATTTTTAAACCATCTTATCTTGAAAAAGTCTTGTCTAATCTGACTTTGTCAAGTTATACGACCCGTGAAGAGAGGATGGGCTTATCTGTTGATTAAACAAGTTTATTAATCTTTAGTAGCAATATTGTGAAAAAAATGTATTTATTGAAATTAATGCAAATAAATGACATAATAGTAGCATTCAAACCTTATAAAGGAGTTTTATGAAGAATTTTTTTTCTAAGAACCTTAAAAAGTATCTGCCTGTCGGAATGATCACAATAGCTGGAGCCCTTTCCCTCATGGCGGCTACAAATGCGCCTCATCTAGCCATACAGTCTCAGCACACCTCTTTAGTGATGCCGTTTGATCCCGATGTTTCAATGGTTGTCTCTGCTAGAACCTATAGCAAAGAAGAAAGTAAGCTATTTTTAGGCCACAACCTCATCCGTAAAGATGTCCAGCCGATCCTCATTGAAATTGAGAATAACACAGCAAATCAATACTCTCTATGTCATAGCTCAGTTGATTTGGACCTAATAGAGCCAAAAAAAGTCGCTGAAAAAATCCTCTATGAATCTATTCCGCGCTCAATTGCTCTCAAGGTTGCCAGCCTATTCTTTTGGCCGATTATGATTCCAAGTACAATTGATGGAATTTATATTTATGCTAGTCACAGAAAATTAAAAGCGGATTATCTCGCTAAATCTTTAAAAAAAGAAGGAGAGCTCGTAGCTCCCTATTCGACCTTTTACCGAATTGTTTTCGTTCCAAAAGAGGATGTTCAGAACCAATTTGATATCACTCTGATCAATATCGAGTCATTCCAAAAAACAACCCTCAAAGTCAGCGTGATCAAGATGGATCAACTGATTGCCTGTGAAGATGAGGCAGAAGACGAAGAGCTTAACTTGACAAAGTCACATTAGACAAGACTTTTTTTGAGCGTCAAAGCTCCCAGGGATCGAATAGCGCAAATGGGGCTAGTATTGAATAATACAACCCCATTTGCGCTATTCGATCCCTGGGGCTTTCACGCCAAAAAAAGTTTTTGT
>CAMAVL010000155.1 GCA_945861735.1 Chlamydia trachomatis | reverse complement strand
TGTTTTAGAGCGAGGATATCGCTTCTTAGCCTGTGGAGAGAGGGAATCGTTAAGCCTCTTGAGGAAGCAGGAACCCGCCGAAGCTTTAGCTAACTTTTAGCTAAATGCAGTAGGAATCCCCTTCCTTTAGGAAGGGGAGGATGTCAATACCTACAACAAGGATTCGACGATGTATTTAAAAACAATACACTGCAAGTCCCGTTAGAAGAGGTCAATTTCGTTCTAGCTTCCTTAAAAAATCAGGTCGAACTGCAACAGCGACAATTTATTACCAAGCTTGGAGAAGACAATAAAAAAGCCGGGGAGTCTTTCTTGAAAGCCAATAAAACCAAAGATGACGTAGTCACTCTCCCTTCTGGGCTGCAATATACAGTCCTTTCCAAAGGCGAGGAAGAATCCGATCATCCTACAAGTTTAGACTCTGTCAAAATCCATTACCGAGGAATGTTTGCCGACGGTAAAGTATTCGATAGCTCCTACCAACGAGGTCAACCCGTTACAGTCTCGCTTAGCCACGTCATTCCTGGCTGGTCTGAAGGGATTCAACTCATGCAAGTAGGCGATAAATTTCAACTCTTCATCCCCTCCTACCTCGCATACGGAGAACAAGGATTTGGAGCAGATATTAGACCCAATACAGCACTTGTTTTCGAAATAGAACTCTTAGACATTAACGAAGCTCTATAAGCTCTTGTTTTTTTCATGACCCTGAGGCAGCAATGCCTCAGTTTTTTTTGTCTTAAGATCAAATGGAGCTTTGCAATTCCATTTTTAGAACAGACCGCATCTCCAATACCTCCTCCAAAGCTGCAACAATCGCTTTTGGATCAATAGAGAGCAAGCAATCGCTCTTTTTGCTGCCGCCACACCCATCTTGATAACACGGTCGACAAGAGAAGTTCTGGGCGATGACACGCGCTTTTTGGTGCATCCAGGGGCCCCAATTCTTTTCAGATGTTGGGCCAAAAAGAGCAACGACCGGAGTCTTTGTAGCAGAGGCAATATGCAAAGGAACGGAATCGACAGAAATCAATGCGGCGCTTGAAGAGATGAGCGCAGCTAATTCCTTTAAAGTGATTTGTCCAGCTAGATTAACCACTGGGATCGAGGGCACTAAAAGGAGGATCTCCTCAATCATTGCAATCTCTTGAGGCTCGCGTCCACAAGAGAGCACAACCGTTTGATTTTTGCTGTGGAGTAGCTCAATGACTTGAGCCATTTGGCGAGGGCTTAAGCATTTAAAACGCCATCTAGAGACAGGATGGATCACAACATATGGACCATTTACCCCCCTTTCTTGGAGCAGCGCCTGAACCCTTATCTTAGCGTCTTCTGGAATATGCAAAAACAGATCACGATCTGCCATTTCAGGAAAAATCCCAATCCGTCTTAAGACATCGAGTTGCCTCTCTACTGTATGACGTGGATGAGGACAATTTTTAACGAGGTGTGTATAGAGCTTCCTTTTAGCAAAGAGCCCCTTCTTCCCCGGGTCAAACCCCACCCGATATCTGGCCCTTGAGATCCAAGCGGCAAGAGATCCCCGGTCCCCTTCCGTGAGATTAATCACAAGATCGTATTTGCCTCTATAGATACGTACGAGCAAAGAGAGTTCCTTGGCTATTTTTTTCCAAAAGGGAAGCTTCTTCCAAGCCCGATCGTAGAGAATACACTCAGAGATGGCTGGATGCCCCTCTAACATGGGTAGTGTGTCTAAATAAATGAAGGGATCGATCTGAGCTGAAGGGATAGCCCGCTGTAAATTGGAGAAAAAAGAAGAGGCGAGGAGGACATCACCGTGGTGGCGCATCTTTACAACAAGAATTCTTCGAATATTTTTAAGATCGGGATAATTTCCGTAAGTCATTTGTTATCAATTGATTAAATGGTATAATTCAGGTTAAAAAAGCTCCATTTTCATGGTACATGAGCAAATTCACTATGAGATTAATTTATCCGGTAATTATAATAAATGTCTTATCTAACTTCCAAGGAGACCCCAAGTGACTAAAGAACAAACGTTATCCATTTTAAAACCAGACGCTGTTAGCGCAAATAACATCGGCGCAATCATTTCCCGCTTTGAAAAAGAAGGCCTCAAAGTCGTTGCTGCTAAAATGATCCATTTCTCAACAGATCAAGCAAAAGCTTTTTATGCCGTTCACTCCCACCGCCCCTTTTTCCAAGAACTCGTTTCCTTTATGATTGAAGGACCTGTTCTCGTAATGGTCCTCGAAGGAGAAAATGCGATTGTTAAAAACCGCACCATCATGGGCGCTACAAATCCAAAAGAAGCAGCTCCAGGAACGATCCGCGCTGATTTTGCAAAATCCATTGATAAGAATGCAATTCATGGATCGGATAGTTTAGAAAATGCCAAAAACGAAATTTCTTTCTTTTTTAAGACTCAAGAGATTTTTTCAAGATAGTGAGTTCCTCTTGAATGCCGCTTGGAAGCTTTGGAGCAAAGAGAGTGAAATACTCTTGGAGCTCCTCTGCATATTCTTTCCAAGCGCTCGCTTCAGTTTTAAAAAGCTCAGCCAAATCTTCGGCTGGAATGTTGAGACCTGAAAGGTCGAGATCTTTTAAGTGGGGAAGGTACCCAATTGGAGAATCGTGCGCCTCTACCGTGCCATCAATCCGCTCAAAACACCATTTCAGGATGCGGCTATTTTCTCCATAGCCTGGCCATAAGAACTTACCTTCTTTTTTACGAAACCAATTGACGTGAAAAATTTGGGGAAGTGTCTTTGGATTGCCTTTTTTTCCCTCTTCTAGCCAATGCGCAAAATAATCGCCCATATGGTAGCCACAGAAGGGAAGCATCGCAAAGGGATCATGGCGCAGTTTTCCCATTTCTCCTTTTGCAGCAGCTGTCATTTCAGAGGATACGGATGCTCCGAGAAACGTTCCATGTTGCCAACTGCGCGCTTGGCATACCAAGGGAATTGTTGTCGCACGTCTACCACCAAAGATAATTCCAGAAATGGGAACGCCTTTAGGATCCTGCCAGGCGGGATCGAGAACTGGACACTGCTTTGCTGGCGCTGTAAAGCGCGCATTGGGATGCGCTGCGGGTTTGCCGGAGGAAGGGTCCCAAGGATTTCCCTGCCAATCGATTAAGTGATCAGGTGGGGTTGGCGTCATTCCCTCCCACCAGACGTCTTTGTCTTGAGTGAGCGCCACATTTGTAAAAATCGCATTCTTTTCAATGGCCTTCATCGCGTTCGGATTTGAACGATCAGAAGTGCCCGGCGCTACTCCAAAAAAACCGGTTTCTGGGTTAATGGCGTATAGGCGGCCATCTTCCCCAAATTTCATCCAGGCGATATCATCCCCAACGCATTCGACTTTCCAACCAGGGAGCGATGGGAGCAGCATGGCAAGATTTGTCTTTCCACAGGCACTTGGGAAAGCCGCCGCGAAGTATTTTTTTTCACCTTGAGGATTGGTGATCCCCATGATCAACATGTGCTCAGCAAGCCATCCTTCCTCTCGCCCCATAACCGACGCAATGCGTAAGGCAACGCTTTTTTTTCCAAGGAGAGCATTGCCACCATAGCCACTGCCAAACGACCACACGCTCCTTTCTTCTGGAAAATGGACGATGTATTTCTGATCGGGTTGGCAAGGCCAGGCGACATCTTTTTGACCGGGCTTGAGAGGAACACCCACGCTATGCATACAAGGGACGAAGGGACCGTTGCCCAATGCTTTAAGCACATCGGATCCCATATGCGTCATGATATGCGTATTACAGACAACATAGGGGGAATCGGTGATCTGAACACCAAAACGACTTAAAGGACCGATAGGGCCCAAGACAAAAGGGATGATATATAAGGTGCGCCCTTCCATACATCCAGTGAAAAGTGTTTTAAGGGTAGTGTGCATCTCTTTAGGATCGCGCCAATGATTAGTCGGTCCGGCGTCGTCTTTGGACTTAGAGCAAATAAATGTGGATTCTTCAACGCGCGCAACGTCCGATGGGGAGGAGTGGCACCAGAAACTGTTGGGGCGTTTAAGCGGAATGAAGGTGCCAGCTTTCACAAGCATATCAGTGAGCTGCTGGTATTCTTGAGATGTGCCATCACAGAGATGGACAGACGCTGGGCGGCAGAGATCAATCGCCTCTTTTATCCACGCATTGAGCTTTTGGTTCTCACTATACACCATAATGGTATCCTCATTTTAATAACTGACTGAAATCGATAATTTTTTGACATCCTCCCCTTCCTAAAGGAAGGGGATTCCTACTGCATTTAGCTAAAAGTTAGCTAAAGCTTCGGCGGGTTCCTGCTTCCTCAAGAGGCTTAACGATTCCCTCTCTCCACAGGCTAAGAAGCGATATCCTCGCTCTAAAAC
>CAMAVL010000154.1 GCA_945861735.1 Chlamydia trachomatis | reverse complement strand
TTCTCTTTTGTCATGGGCCCTCTAATTCTGCTAGCATTAATTCCAGCAATCTTTTTTGGCTGTTTAGGCATTTATGTGGTTGAAGACGCTGATATGATCTTTCCAGGAGGATCTAATGAGATGTCACAGACAAATTCTACGCCAGCTTCAGCTCAAAGAGACCCTATGTATAATGGGGTGCGAATACCCATTGGTCTTAAAAATGAAGGGAACGACTGCTGGTTAAATGCAGCTTTGCAAGTCGTTAGGAATGCGCCTCGCTTGAAAGATAAAATCGCAGCACGCTCTTCTGTATGTAACCAATTTTTTCAATCATGCGAAGAAGAAGAGAAGTCTCGGGCTATGGTTTTACAATCTACTAATAGCCGGAGCGTTAGAGAGTACTTGTGTAATGTGAGGCCGGGAGTTGATTTGTGCGGGCAAGACGATCCTGAAACTTTTTTTGAAGAAGTTTTTTCTCAAGAAGTGGGGAGTCCTCAGACTCATTCATTGCATCAATTTGAGCAGGAAATTAATGGCCGTTTAACCCAGAATGAAACGGGGCCAATTATTCAGCACGGACATGCTATTAATATCGATGTTGCTTCAAATCCAGGAGCTCCTTTTAATGAATTATTTGAGCTGGTTTTTGATTATGAAGTTAATTTAGTAGATAGATTGCGAAAGTTTTTTCATGAAGTTCCTCAAGATCTATTAATCAAGGTGGGCCGGGTTCGTCAAATTGGTGAAGGTGCTCATATGCTCGGAGAGAGAACAACTGCAGAGTTTTTAATGCCAGAAGAGATTACCCTTCCGCAGGGAGTGTGTCGCGAAGTATTAGGGGCAAGTCCTAGATTTATTTGTAGCGGTTTTGTGGTCCATATAGGTGGCAGTGGGAGTGGTATTAATTCCGGACACTATGTCGCTTGTGTTAAGAAAGAAAATCAGTGGTTTTTCTGTAATGATGAATCAGTAACTCCAATAGATGAGGATCTGGCGCATAACCTTTCAAAAAATGGCTACTTCTATCATTATGCTCGTAGCGGAATCTAAAAAAACCCCTTAAGATTTCTCTTAAGGGGTTCTTAACTTACTTTAAAACTAATTTCAATCAGTCTTTAAGTTGCGCTAGGCTCAGAAGCTGCTATGCTTTTTGCTGCCATTGTTCTTGCAATAGCTCCTTCAGCATCTACAGTTTTCGCCTCTTCTTCTTTTTCAGAGCTCAATGTTTGGAATCGTTTAGCTAGTGAATTAGCTGCGAAGATCCATGCAAAGATGATAACGAATAGGATCGCTGCAATATACGGTGTAATTGCAGATAAGGATCCAAAGGCGATGACCAATCCCATTTGAAGAAGTGATCCACCCGATTTTCCTAATCGAGCGCCAACGACGTCGATAGCCGCTTTTCCTTTGACTTTGGATTCTTGGTCAAGAGGGATATAAGCCATCTCTTTTGTCGGATCAAATAGGGAATACTTAGCAGATTTACTCATGATGTTTTGAGCTGTTCCGAACATTACGGCAAGCATCAGAGGTGTCGTTCCTAGCATTGCAATAAATCCTGTTAGGGAGTCTTTAAAAATAACGAAAGAAAAGAATCCAACGCCAGTAATTAAGAGAACAACAGGAGTAATTAAAGCACCTGTTTTCCATCCGAAACGGCGAACCACGTTACCGCCAACGAACAACATCATTAAGATGGTTGCAGCGCCGGTAATTGTAGAGAATAGACCCATGAAGGCTTGGTAATCATTTGGATTGGAATACTGTAGTTTCAGTTGACCTTTCCAAGTCACTTCTACTAGGTTAATTGCAACTCCATAAGCAATTACAATAATGGCTAGGCATGCGATATATTTGGATCTTGCCAAGAAGAGAAAGCTCTCTTTGAGAGACATTTTTGGTTTCTCTTTCTTTGCTTTTTTGAGTTCAGAAGGGTCGTAAAAACGAGCATCTGTTAAAACATTTTTATTAATCCACCAGTAGATACCCATAATGATCAATCCAGAAAGAACGACCATGCTAAGCATGTAATTGAGTGTAACGCCCCATGCATCGACGCCTGTTGGGAGTCTGCTGCGAATGTTAGAAAAGTAGATGATCGCAGGTCCAGAAAAGAGCATCGCGAAGTTAGCTCCTAGTCCAAACATTGCATAAAAGCGCTTAGACTCAGAAACTTTAGTAATCTCGTTGGCAAACCCCCAAAACATTAAAGAAATGGCTACGCTCCCCCAGAGTTCAGACATGATGTAAAACAGCGCATATGTCCAGTTTCTAAAGAGGGCAACAAGGCCCGTTAAGCCAGATGGCAAAAAATTCTGTAAGGCATCAGCCGCAACTGTTGGGTGAAGAAAATCTTTATTAGGGTATAGAACAAGTGCAAATAAAGCGAAAAAACTAATAAAAAAAGCAATTGTCGTGTAAAACAATTTTTGCTTGCTGAAGACGTTGCTGAGTTTAGCGTAAGCTATCATAAAGAGAATCGCAACAGGAAGTACTCCCCAGACCTTTAGGAAGGGAATCGCTTCGGCGCCAGAGCCTGGAGCTGTCACAATAAGAGCATCTTTTGTGTCCCTTAAAATGGTGTAATTGAAGTTAATGAAAAAGAACAAAAAGAACATAGGTAGAAGCTTTTTGAGTTCGAAGGTATGAACGGGCCAAAAAAACGACCTCCATTTACCGAACTCGACTTTCTTTGTATCAGACATGGATTTACAACCTCTTTAGGATAAGTTAAAGTGTTTACAAAATTGAGGGTGTACGGGGTTGTAAAACAATAATTTTTACAGTTCTCGAGGGGAAAAATCGAACCGTTTTCCTCCGCGGGAACTATAAAATTTACTATTTTACGACCCCTGAAAATTCAGATACAACCTCAGCCTGGTATAATGCCAGTGGAGTTTGTTTAAATTCAAGCCTAAAAATATTTTTAACGGGGCGTAAAAAAAGAGCCATTCCAGTTGGAGATGGCTCTTAAGAGACTTTTTAAAAAAAGAATTATCTCATATTAGAAAAAGCTGCGATTGTTTCGCTTAAAGAAGTGCCGAGCAATTGCTGCTGTTGGGCTGCATTATTGCAAGATTCAACATAAGCATTCCACAATTCAGGCTCTAATTTTCCATGACGGATAGAAACAATTAGGTCTTTTTTGCAAGTAGCTAATGATTTTCTTGGAGCTAAAACGGACACCATTTCTTTGTCCCCAGCTAAGCGCGCAATATTTAACATTCTTTCGAGTTGGTTGCGAGTGAATGTAATTTGATCGCGTCTTTTGCGAGATCCTCTAGCAGCTCTTTGTTTTGGAGCTACAGAAGAAGGGCGCTCATGATTGATGATAAATTTTTCAATAATAGCACTTAATTCTTGCGGTTGACGATTTTTCATTTTTTTTAATGTGAAGTGGTGCATATAGCCGCCGCTTGTCATTGGAAGGTATTTGCAAAGGTCATTCTCTTTGCGACCATTGACTTTTTTAATCGCTTTAGAGATGACGTCTTCGATTTCTTTGAGATTTTTTATTTGTGTGCTCATTGTTTTCCTTTTAGTTACGGTTTTTTGTTTTTGTTTGCTTAACTTCAAAAATTTTAATTCTGTTTTTTAGTTTCCAGAAAGTGTAATTGTTTTTTTTCATTATGCTGTTTGGTAAGGGTCAGGTTCTCTAAAATCCAAACTTCACTTAATGTTGATTAACTGATTTAACCGATCGCGGCTTTATTTTCAATAATCTTTTTTAAGAATCTGTCAGTTCTCCATGCGATAAATCAAAAAAATCGCAAATTAACTTAAGGTTTGTCGGCTTTAATTGCCGAATCAGGTTGTTTTTAAAGTGGCTCGATATGTCTTTTACTCGGAATTACCGCTATTTTAAGAGTTTAAATGGTTTGCTCTTTTTTTTCAATAATAGATTGTTTTTTGTTTCGAGTTAAATAGACTTGCTTTGTGGTGTGACAAACGCTTATTCCTCGCGTTTGTCACGTAATTATATCTAACTTGACAAAGTCACATTAGAAAAGACTTTTTTTGAGCGTCAAAGCTCCCAGGGATCGAATAGCGCAAATGGGGCTAGTATTGAATAATACAACCCCATTTGCGCTATTCGATCCCTGGGGCTTTCACGCCAAAAAAAGTTTTTGTCTAATGTGACTTTGTTAAGATAACCTCTTCTCCGTGCCCGGATAAATTCTTTATACAAAAGGACGCGAATTATTGATTCGTATAGTATCCATGTTGGTTAAAATGGCTCAGAAAAAATAATATACCCAACTCGGTCAGCAACTTGGAATTTGGACCGCGCCAAAGCCCCGGGGATCGTCGATCTTAAGTCGCCCCATATTGTTAATATGGGGCGACTTAAGATCGATGATCCCCGGGAGCTTTCGCGCAGGTCCAAATCCAAGTTCATG
>CAMAVL010000153.1 GCA_945861735.1 Chlamydia trachomatis | reverse complement strand
GCCAAGACCTATAGTATGCACAAGGCTGTATCGAATAGGGTGATCGAAATGATGGGATATATTTCTATGAAGGACATAGTACATGCTAGGTCATAGTGATCATGAACCGCCGTATACGGTTCCGTACGTACGGTGGTGTGAGAGGACGGGAGCTGAAAGGCTCCCTCCTACTCGATATTTGCGCTATTCGATCCCTGGGGCTTTCACGCCAAAAAAAGTTTTTTGTCTAATGTGACTTTGTCAAGCTAACAGACTTATAATCAGCTTATTAAGATTGCGTTATGCTCAAAACTGGCAAATGTCGATTTTGAGCATAACGAATTGACGTAAACATCATGCTCATGTAATATGGGCTATATGAAACCATTTGTCGGAAGAGATAACGAGTTGCGGAGGCTGGAAGACCTATCAAAGTCAGGTCGAGCCTGTCTTGTTGTCATTAAAGGGCGTCGTCGAATAGGGAAAAGTCGTCTTGCTGAAGAATTCGGAAAAGATAAGTTTTTTTTGCCTTTTAGTGGGCTGGCTCCAGTTAAAGGGGTAACGGCGCAGAATCAGCGTGATGCCATCGCTCGCGAACTTGCGACTTTGTTTAATCTTCCCCCTTTTACTGTCACAGATTGGAGTGATGCTTTTGCGCATCTATCAAGACACCTCACAGCTAAACCCACTGTCATTCTTTTCGATGAGATTTCGTGGATGGGTTCAAAAGATCCAACATTTATCTCTAAGTTGAAAGTTTGGTGGGACCTTGTCCTGCAAAACCATCCATCTATTATCCTTATTTTATGCGGCTCTATTTCGACTTGGATTGATAAAAATATCATCAATAGCACAGCTTTTTTTGGTCGGGTTTCTCTCTATCTGGAACTTACAGAACTATCAAGTCCACAATGCAGGGAATTACTGGAGCTTCAAGGCTTCAAAGGGTCAGATCTCGACTTTTTTAAGATTGTGAGTGTGACCGGAGGAGTGCCTTGGTATCTTGAGCAGATTCAAACTCATCAAAGCGCTGATGAAAATATTAAACGCCTCTGTTTTGAAAAAAACGGCCTTTTGGTGCATGAATTTGATCGGATATTTAATGATCTTTTTAGCTCTAAAGGAGAAATCTATAAAAAAATTATTACAATACTCAGTCAAGGTATGAAAGACCGAATTACTCTGCAAAAGACAATGACTTATTCGCCAAGCGGCACACTGAGTCATCATCTTAAAGCCCTTGAAATTTGTGGATTTGTCAGTAAACATCCAGACTGGTCTTTAAAAACAGGTAAGCCAGGAAAGCGGACCCTGTATCGGCTTTCCGATAATTATCTTCGCTTCTACATCCACTATATCGAACCCAATCTTACAAAAATTGAACAAGGGTCGTTTTTAGAAGTCCCACTTTCTAGTTTGTCAGGATGGGAACCCATGCTCGGCTTCCAACTCGAAAGCCTTCTGCTGAAAAACAGATCTCTTCTTTACCAGGCAATTGGAATTCACGCTCAGGATGTCGTTATTGATAATCCCTATTTTCAAAAAGCCTCAGGTCGCAAAAAAGGATGTCAAATTGATTATTTGATTCAAATGCATTCTAACACCCTTTTTGTCTGTGAAGTCAAAATGCGCCGTCGTGAATTGGGACTTGAAGTGATCGATGCAATGAAAACTAAAATAGCTTCTCTGGCTCTTCCAAAAGGCTTTGGGATTTCGCCGGTTTTACTTCATTTAGGCCCAGTCTCTGATGCTCTATTAAGCAGTCGCTATTTTTACCGTATCATCGATATCGCTGATTTATTAATCCCTTAGCTTGACAAAGTCACATTAGACAAAAACTTTTTTTGGCGTGAAAACCCCAGGGATCGAATAGCGCAAATGGGGTTGTATTATTCAATACTAGCCCCATTTGCGCTATTCGATTCCTGGGAGCTTTGACGCTCAAAAAAAGTCTTGTCTAATGTGACTTTGTCAAGTTAGATCGTCTCAAGCAAATCCAGCCGAGCCCTAAAGCGAGAAGAGCATAGATCAGAACGCTAAAGAAATCGGGGAGATAGGGTTTGGCGTCAGCTGGGATGAATCCTGCGACAGTGAGGAGAGCAACGAGAACGCCGATACACGCATCACCGGCTACAAGGCCCGAAGAGGCAAGGACTCCTCTTTCATGGGGGTCTTCTGTTTTTTGTTTTTTCTTCACAAAAAAGGAGATGATGCCACCTACCATCATGGAAGTACTTAAGGAAAGGGGGAGATAAAGACCTATTGCGAAGGGCAAGATGGGTAATTTTAACATTTCTAAAATGAGGCCCAAGAGCACTCCAATCATGACAAGAGTAATCGGGATGTTGCCTTCCATTACCCCCTTGGCAATGAGAGCGATCATGGTTCCTTGAGGAGCTGGCATTTGAGCAGAACCAAATCCATAAGTTTTATCGAGGAGATACAGGGTTCCTCCAATGGCAAGAGCTGGCAGAATGATTCCGATGATTTCACCAATCTGTTGAATCCGAGGAGTTGCACCCACCAAAAATCCCGTTTTGAGATCTTGGGAAGTGGTGGATCCTAAAGCGATAGCGACATTCACGACAACGCTCATCGTTAAGGCAGCGAGAAGATATATTCTTTCGGTCCAGCCAAGAGCTACGAAAGCTAAGCAGGTAATGAGTAGGGTTGTAATTGTCATGCCGGAAATGGGATTCGATGTACTGCCGACGATTCCAACAGTCAATGAGGTGACGGCGACAAAAAAGAAGCCTAAGAGGGTGAGTAGGACAATGGTGAACAGGTTCATCGGAAGGCCAGGAAAGAGCCAAAGGGTCAAAATAATGGCAAGGGAGCCGATGATTAGCCAGCGAATGGAGATATCGCGCTCTGTACGTATGGGATTTCTTTTGAGGTTAAGGCCCTGAAAGAGTTCATTAAATCCGATGCGCAGTGTTTTTGCAATGAGCGGAGCGATCTTAAATAAGCTAAGTAGCCCGCCCGTTGCCACAGTTCCAGCGCCAATGTAGCGTACGTAATGGGACCAGATGTCCTCTGCTGACATTTGAGAGATTGCGACAGTGGCTGGAAAAATGATTTCCGTGGAGCCCTTTCCAAATAAATGGATGAGTGGAATAATAATCCACCACCCTACCGCGCCGCCAGCTAGAAGAAGAGATGTGATTCTAGGGCCTACGATAAAGCCAACGCCTAGAAGAGAGGGAGTACAATCGATGCTAAATTCTGTGCGTTGAAAAGGCCCTAAGATCCAAGAGGGGGTTTCTTTAAAAAAACTAAAAGCTCCGGAGAAGATTTTATAGACAGCTCCAGCTCCAATCCCAATAAAAGCCATGATTGCGTTGGAGCCGCTTTTCTCTCCTGACTTTAAAATTTCAGCGCAAGCAGTCCCTTCAGGAAAGGGGAGTTTTCCATGTTCTTGAACGATCAGATAGCGGCGCATGGGGATCATAAATAAGACGCCCAAGACACCACCTAATGCGGAAAGTAAAAAGATGCGACTCGGAGAGGGGTGATCGCCTAATAAAAAGAGGGCAGGAACTGTAAATATAACGCCACCTGCTAATCCTTCCCCCACAGATGCAATGGTTTGGACGAGATTGTTTTCGAGGATTGACACTTTTTTAAATAAGGAGCGTAAAATAGCCATCGACAGGACGGCAGCTGGAATCGAGGCAGAAACCGTCGTTCCGATTTTAAGGCCTAGGTAGGCATTGCTAATTCCAAAAAACAAGCCGAGGATCATTCCTAGGATCACAGCCTTGGCAGTGAATTCTGGGGTTTTCGTATTAGAGGCTGGAATATAGGGGGTATGAGTTGTCATATTTTCGAATATACATGTAAATATTTTTTATGCAACTAGAGTTTGTCGGGCGGTTCTTCTAGATAGTCTCTGAGATCAATTACCCGATACAAAAGAGGGCTTTCCTCTATTTTTGGAGAGACGCCCCCAATATGAAAAAGGGCTAAAGCTTTTCCAAATCCTCTGGGAATAGAAAGTGTTTCGGATTTTTCTTTAAGCTCATTTAGAACAGATGAATTTAATTCGTTTTTACTGAATTTAAATTCGCAAATAATTAGACTGTTCATTTTTGTTTGAATCAAGTATACCCAACTCGGTCAGCAACTTGGAATTTGGACCGCGCCAAAGCCCCGGGGATCGTCGATCTTAAGTCGCCCCATATTAAAAATATGGGGCGACTTAAGATCGATGATCCGCGGGAGCTTTCGCGCAGGTCCAAATCCAAGTTCATGACCGAGTTGGGTATAATCAACTTGACATCCTTTTCTTCTCGTGGTTGGAGTTTGAATGAAGGGATTGTCGCAAATGATGGAAGAAGGATCCAATCCTAACTTGACAAAGTCACATTAGACAAGACTTTTTTTGAGCGTCAAAGCTCCCAGGGATCGAATAGCGCAAATGGGGCTAGTATT
>CAMAVL010000152.1 GCA_945861735.1 Chlamydia trachomatis | reverse complement strand
GCAACTTGGAATTTGGACCGCGCCAAAGCCCCGGGGATCGTCGATCTTAAGTCGCCCCATATTGTTAATATGGGGCGACTTAAGATCGATGATCCGCGGGAGCTTTCGCGCAGGTCCAAATCCAAGTTCATGACCGAGTTGGGTATATTTAAACTGCTTGGGCATGAACTCAAGCAAATATCTGTCTCAAGTCCCCTCAGAGCTACAAACTGCGCCGTGGCTTAAATCGATCGTTGATCTCCTTCAGGGGCAAGCTAAGCTTCTTCAAGAACAGGCCGAACAAATAACGTCGTTGAAGAAAACAGTAGAAGGACTCAAAGACGAGATTGCTCGCCTAACAAAAACTCCCAAACGGCCTAAGTTCAGGCCTGGAGGCGGAGCTCCTGGTAACGCTGATGGCAGCGGAAATTCAAATACCGCTAACAGAAGTGTCCTGCAAAAAACACAACAAAAAGTGTGCATTCTTGCTGCAGGAGTCCCAGAGAGGTCCCGTTTTAAGGGCTATCAAACGTATGTCGTTCAGGAATTAGAGATCATTCCCAAACACATAACCTATAAACTCGAAGTATGGCAGGCGCCCGACGGCACAGTAATACGAGCCTCGTTGCCTTCCGAGGTTCAAGGGTCTCATTTTGGCCATCAATTACGTGCACTCTCTCACAACCTATATGCACTTGGGATGACAGAAGCTGGACTTTTTGATTTATTGAAAGGATCCGGAATCGAAATTTCTGAAGGACAAGTTCATAATATCCTTATGAATGAATCTGATGCATACCACAAAGAAAGTGAAAAAATTCTAACTGCAGGGATTGAAGAAGCCCCTTATATTCGAACGGATGACACTGGGGAAAAACACCGACACAAAAGTGTCTATTGCACGCATATAGGAGGAGAGCATTTTGCCTATTACACGACATCTTCCAGTAAGTCACGGGAAAATTTCCTAAAAATTCTACTCCAAGGCAAAGAGGGCTACGCGATTAATGAAGCATTTATATGGCACCTTTTTCAATGCGGCGTAGAAGATGATTGGCTCAATCAGCTCGAAGAGCACGTAGGGAAAAAATATCGCAAAAAAAAGGGACTCAACAGACTGCTAAATAGTTTAGGGATCGAGAGCAAACAATTACGAAAGCAATGTCTTGAAGCTGGGTTGGTTGGTTTTATCAGTGAAACAATCCTAAAACCAGGTCAAGTTTTGTTGTCAGATCGGGCAGGACAATTTGCAGTTTTTAATCATGCCGGATGTTGGGTACATATGGAACGCTCTCTGCGCAAATTGGAATGTGCCACTTCTAAAGCAGAAAAAGAGGTTGCGCAAGTACGAGAGATGATTTGGATTTTATATAAAAAAGTGGCAGAGGCAGCTCAGACGCAAACTGGAAAAGCCGAGGTGCACAAATTATATGACCAGCTAAGCGCATTCAAAAGCATCAGCCCGGGGATTAATGAAGTTATCGCTTCTTTTACCAAATATCGGGAAGAAATGCTTAAGGCACTGGATCTCCCAAGTCTTCCCCTACACAATAATGACAGTGAACGAGATATTAGAGGTGTGGCTAAGCGTAGAAATATTTCTGGCTCTACCAAAAGTCAAGAGGGCAGGGAATTTCGAGATGGGCTATTGACGATCAAGCAGACATGCGCCAGGCTTGGCATCAGCTTTTGGGAATATTTGAATCGGTTGTTTCAGGGAGAGCCGATTAACCTAGCGCAATGCGTTCGTAAACGCTATCAAACACCCTCTCCAGCTCCACCATGTGGATAAGGCAGGGGTTTAATTTTCTTGAAGATTTATGGCAAAGAAGGAACAGCGATCTGGACTATGCCCCAAATCAAATCTAATAAAAGTTAAGTTTGGGCATAGTCTAGATCGCTGTTCCTTCTTTGCCATAGGTTTTTAAGGACGTACTTGGAATGCAGTAATTAAACTTATGGCTGTTTTAATTACTATTAAAACCGGAGAGAGTGAGATTCTTATTACAACATTGTGTGATCAAGAAAAATTTACATATGATGTATTTTCTGATTTTTATTTTATGAGATGGGGGCGGAAGAAAATTACAAAGTTCACAAGATTAGAATGGAAATTGAGAATTTTAGCGGAAAATCACCAACGGCTATATAGCAAGATTTTCATGCTACGATTTTCACATGTGATATGCGGGCTTTATTAGCAAGAGAAGCAGAAGAAGAATTACAAGCGCAAAATCCAGAAAAAACACTGAAATACGAATACAAGATAAATAAAAATGTATCAGCGGCCGTTTTAAAAGACGAAATTATTAAAATATTACTGAATCCTGATGCAGATTTAGAGAGTTTTTGCGATCGATTAAAAATGCAGATGAAAAGAAGCATGGTTCCTATAAGACCTGGGAGAAATTACGCTCGATGTAAAAAAAGAAATCAGAAGCATCCTATGAACAGTCGAAGGTGCATGTAATATGAATGTTCTTATTTTGACGAAATTGCCCTTTAGGGAGGGGTGGTTGACTGTCTTTAAGAGGTTTGTCTTTTAAATCATGATCCCTTGAGGCTTTATCGAGTTCTTTATAGGAAAAGGAATCTATATCATCGCAAGGGGGTGAATAGGCATAAGAAATGCTTCCTTCGAGAGGCTCTTCATGGGTGGGTTGTGAATCTGCAAAAACGAATTGAGAAAGCAAAAATAATGTAGCTAATGTATAGATTTTAGTCATGAGATTTTCATATTTTGTATAAACTTGTCCCTAGTTTAGTATGCCGTTAAATATAATTCCATCAGTTTTAATGAGCTTGACTTTGTAACTTTTTCTGAGCGCATCTCGCTTGAGAGAGTCTCTCAGATGTAATTTAAATTCACAGGATCGGCTTGAATATGCCTTCCTGTGAATTTAAATTACGCCTGAGGGGCTCTATCTGCGAGAGGGGCCAGAAAAAGTTGCAAAGTCGAGATGAGGACAAAAGAAAAATCCGCGCAAGGCATGAAGCCGAAAATTTTTCACTGCTAAAACGATGTGTTTTAAATTTAGTGAAAGCAGATATAAGCGAAAAGGACAGTGTTTCTGGGGTGTGACAAACGCTCGTCCTCGCGTTCGTCACGCCCTAGTGTTTCTCTAAAGAGACGAATGGCTGGCTGGAATCCGACTTATAGACTTGGGCTGTTAGGAGTCAAATAATTTATCATGCAATCGCCCTGGGAGAGGCCCTATTACTGAAACAGAATCATAAGATTGACTAATTCTCAGCTAAGTTAGAAAATGGAATCTTTAGAGAGGGGGTTGCAATTCCCTCTTTACCTAAGGAGAAAAACATGGCTGTTGCAACGCTTGAAAATCAGACTAAAGAGAGAAGTGAAATCACTGTTAAGGATAGTTGGAATCTCGACCGGATGTATTCCTCTTGGACGGGTCAGTTGTCGAATATCTGAATAAATGTTATTTTTTAACGATCCCTAATGGTGTAATTTCAGAATATTAACGGTTAATTACTTAACTATGGTTCCAATGGGATCTTGCGGGCATAGGTGCGACCTTTTTTAGAGATCGGTCTGCAATTGTTTGAATTTTTTGTTTTAATGTGTCAAAATCGGGGGTGTGTTTTCTAGCTTTATCCCTACGCATCTCCATAAGGTTTTCAAATTGGGGGAGTTGAAATGCGGGATCAAGTCGTTGTGTTGTTTTTTAATGCAGTTCTAAAAGATTATAGTCATCATCATTCTAGGCGGTAGGAATGTCTTCAGTAAGCACTTTGTAAAATTCTTGAGATATAGAACTAGCAGGATTTACCACAAAAGCCTCCTTAGCTAATAGTGGATTCATTTAATGCTCGCACACGAGCAGCAATCATTTTACAGAGACGTTGGTCTTCGGTGGTAGCAGCATTATCGATTAGATCTTGCAGTATTTTATTGTCACCGTTCGCCTTTATATCGTTCATTCCTTGTTTCAAACCTGTGATGACCTGTTCCATCAGATTAGTATAGGTCATTGGAGGATTTCTGTCTTCATTAAATTTATTCAACACAACAGTCCTTAAAAGCTCAGGGATCTCTACCTGATTCTTCTTATCCTGAAGCATCCAGCCAAGACCGACTAAAATGTGATCGGCAACGTCTTTTGTTTTGTTTCGGATATGATCCACGAATAATTCGACATATGGCTGCATGGATTCTGGCTTGTCATCCCGTGGAAGATCAAAATTACCATTGTCGATTGCGACCACACCTGGAACGAGTTTACCTTCCAATGTTATATACATCCAGTTTCCTATATTTGCCATAGGGAATGGGTAGTGCAACATCTGTTCTGTAAATTCAGGCTATTGGATTTGGCTTAGACAGAAAGCGCTGGGCAAAAAATGGTCTGAAATCACATTCTTCTTTTGAACTCGTTTCAAAAATCTAAAGGAGACGTATGATTTCAGACCAAATTAAGG
>CAMAVL010000151.1 GCA_945861735.1 Chlamydia trachomatis | reverse complement strand
GTCGATCATAAGTCGCAAAATATTAACAATATAGGGCGACTTATGATCGGCGATCCTCGGGGCTTTGGCGCGGTCCAAATTCCAAGTTTCAGGCCGACTGCAGTATAAATTAAAACAAAGCTATTCACTCGTAAACATATTTTTTGATTTTAGAAATTGATACCAAAGAAGGATTAGATCAGTTAACCTTTTTTTATTCACAACTTTAATCTAAATACATATGGAAAGACCAAAATACGACCACCAGCGCATTGAACAGAAATGGCAAAAGTATTGGGATGACAGAGAGATTTTTAAAGCTGTCGTCGATCACTCAAAGCCCAAATATTACATCTTAGACATGTTTCCTTATCCTTCGGGAGCTGGTCTTCACGTTGGGCACGTCACAGGATACACCGCAACGGACATCCTCGCTCGCTATAAGCGACAGAAGGGGTTTAATGTCTTGCACCCAATGGGCTGGGATAGTTTTGGACTTCCGGCTGAACAATATGCCATCCGAACGGGCACACATCCAGCAATCACCACAGAGCAAAATATCAACACCTACCGCCGTCAGTTAAAGTCGCTTGGATTTAGCTATGACTGGACTCGGGAAATTGCGACAAGTGATCCCAAATACTACAAATGGACGCAGTGGATTTTTACGAAGCTATTTGAACGGGGATTAGCTTATGAAGCAGAAGTTCAAGTGAATTTCTGTCCGGCTTTAGGAACTGTGTTGGCTAATGAAGAAGTAGACAATGGCTTTTCTAAAGAGGGGGGCTATCCGATTGAGCGCAGACCCTTGCGGCAGTGGATTTTAAAAATTACAGCCTATGCAGATCGCCTACTGCAAGATTTAGACTTAATCGATTGGCCCGAATCCTTAAAAAAACTCCAAGTGAATTGGATTGGCAAGAGTGAAGGGGCTAAAGTGCACTTCACTGAACAAAAAACAGGAGAAAAGCTCACTGTCTTTACAACGCGTCCAGATACTCTCTTTGGTGCAACGTACATGGTTTTAGCTCCAGAACATCCTCTACTTGCTAAAATCGTCACAGCGGATCAGAAAAAACAAGTGGACACCTATCAACACACAATCACCTCTAAAAGCGATTTAGAGCGCACCGATTTGAATAAAGAAAAAAACGGCGTGTGGACAGGCGCTTATGCAATCAATCCTGTCAATGAGCAACTCATCCCTATTTGGGTGTCTGATTATGTGTTAATGGGTTATGGAACAGGTGCTGTAATGGCAGTTCCCGCACACGATGAGCGGGATTTTGAGTTCGCTAAAAAATATGAGCTTCCAATCCTACCAGTACTAGAACCTTTTGTGGAGCAATATGCCCATCTCATTCCTCAAGGGTTGCAGCCAGAAGATGTTAAAATAGAAGTTCTTAAAGGAGCTAGATGTTGGACAGAGGATGGGATTCATATTAAGAGTGCATATGGAACCCTGTCTTTAGATGGGCTCCATATCGATGCTGCCAAAGAGAGCTCTATGGATTGGCTTGAGAAGAATAAAGCCGGGGAGAGAACAATCAATTATAAATTGCGCGATTGGCTCTTTTCTCGCCAAAGATATTGGGGCGAGCCTTTCCCTATTTTGCACTTTGCAGATGGGACAAAAAGAGCGCTGGATGAGAGCGAGCTCCCTCTATCGCCGCCTCATTTAAATGATTTTAAACCCTCATCCACTGGAGAGAGCCCTCTATCCAAAGTTAAAGATTGGATTGAGATCATCGATTTGAAGACTGGAAAAAAAGCGCTGCGAGAGAGTAACACCATGCCTCAATGGGCAGGGTCCTGTTGGTATTATTTGCGTTTTTGTGATCCTAATAACGACACAGCCGCTTGGGATAAAGCGATTGAAAACTATTGGATGCCAGTCGACTTATATGTCGGAGGAGTTGAGCATGCCGTGTTGCACCTCCTCTATGCAAGATTTTGGCATAAAGTTCTCTTTGACTGTGATCTCGTCAGTACTTTAGAGCCCTTTCAGACCCTGCGCAATCAAGGACTTGTCGTTGCAAAATCGTACCAGATGAAAAATGGGGGCTATATCTCTCCAGATGAAGTCGAAGAAAAGGATGGTAAATGCTTTCAAATGGGCACTCATATCGAGCTAACTGCTCAACTTGAGAAGATGTCGAAATCTAAACTCAATGGAGTGACACCGGATGATATGATCGAAGATTTTGGTGCCGATGCGTTACGTATGTATGAAATGTTCATGGGACCATTTGATAAAGAAAAGGTCTGGAATACCGATGCCGCAACCGGTTGCCGCCGGTTTTTAGGTAGGGTCTATGACATCGTTTTTTCAGAAAAGGTCTCAGCAGAAGACACTGAAGAGGCTTTAAAACTCGGACACCGATTAGTTTCTGTTGTCGAAAAAGATATCGAAGGGATGCAGTTTAATACAGCCATTGCGAAAATGATGGAATTTATCAATGCATTGACACTTCTTTCCTCCTATCCAAAAAGCGTCATAAAAATGCTCATCCAGGTCCTCTATCCCTTTGCGCCTCATATGGCAGAAGAGGCGTGGGAGCATTTAGGTGGGAAGGAGAGTTTGACCTATGTTCCTTTTCCAATAGTTAATCCTGCCTATCTTGTCGATGATACGGTTCTCTATATCGTTCAGGTCAATGGGCGATTGCGCGGAAAATGGCTACTGCCAAAAGATAAAAACGAGACAGATCTGATGGATTTCATTAAGCTTCAACCTCCGATTGTAAAACATATTACAGGCCCTATTTCAAAAGTGATTTATGTGCCTAACAAACTTGTTAATATTGTCTGTGATGTTTAATATATCTTATAATCTCATTCTTGGGTTGCTGGGATTGGTGGCATTGCCAAAACTCCTTTGGCAATGGTTTCGATTTGGTAAATACCGCAATACATTGTTACAGCGACTTGGCTGGCAATTTCCTCAAATCCCCTCCCAAAAATCCACTCACGTCATTTGGATTCATAGTGTGTCCGTCGGAGAAACGAGAGCCGTTATTCCCTTTTTTCAACAACTGAAAAAAAAACATCCCGATGCTGCGATCTATGTTTCTACAACGACAGGAACCGGTTTTCTCGAATCCAAAAAAAGCCTTCCAGAAGCCGATGCCCATTTTTTGCTGCCTCTTGATTTTTCTTGGGTTATGCACCGCTTATGCAATCACTTAAAGCCGACGATGCTCATCTTAGTGGAAAGCGATTTCTGGTATCAGCTGATCTCTCAAGTCAAAAAGAGGGGAGTTGCTGTCTTTTTAATTAATGGAAAAATATCTGAACGATCGACCAAGCGCTTTCAACTCCTTTCTTGTTTTTCAAAACGCCTCTTTTCTTCCATCGATCACTTCTGCGTACAAAACGAGGCATTTGCTAAGCGATTTATGCAGCTTGGTATCCCTGCAGATAAAATCACTGTTACAGGCAATCTCAAATTAGACATCCCAGTAAAATCCTTAACATTTCCTGAAAAACAAACATTTAAAGCCCAACTAAAAATTACCGATCAAGACGTCGTTATTACCATCGGCTCGACCCATAGCCCAGAAGAAGAGTGGCTTCTAGCGGCTTTAACACACCTTCCCATTCCAACGCTCAAAATTCTTATCGTTCCGCGCCATCCTGAGCGATTTGCATCTGTTGCAGCCCATCTCAAAAGTCAAAAAATTCCCTTTGGCAGCTATTCAAATAGAGCTGAACTTCAAGGGGATGAACGGGTAATCCTCATCGATACGATGGGGGAACTGAATCACTGTTATCAAATTGCAAAACTTGCCATTGTGGGAGGCAGCTTTGTGGATCATGTCGGAGGCCATAATATTCTCGAGCCCGTTTTTTTTACAACACCCGTCCTCTTTGGCCCTCATATGCAAGCTCAAGAGGAATTCAAAAACTTAGCGCTCCAATCGGGCGCTGGACTTCTAGTGATATTAGAGCTATTGCCAAAAACCGTTTTAAGCTGGCTCCAAGATGAAAAAAAAAGACAACAGTATATCGCAGGATGCCACCATCTCTTGACCCAAGTTCACGGCTCCACAAAGCGCACTCTCAATGCTCTTAACATCAAATGCCTGATACAAGTTTCCAAGTGATCAAAGACCAATGGCCTGAACTTCCGCAGGAAGCGCCACAGCCACCCTGACGGAGCCGTCGCTGCCGATACTTTCGAACATGACGCACAAGCTGTTGGGGAGGCCGGTTCCACAACCCGATTATGATCGACGATCCGCGGAAGCTTTCGCGCAGGTCCAAATCCAAGTTCATGACCGAGTTGGGTATATCAACCTAAATAGGAGAAACGCCGCATGGGACAACAGAGCCACTCAGCGACGACAACAAAACTGAACAGGATAGCCTGGCTGTCAAAACAAGATGCTCGGAAAGAATTTGAATGCCTAACTTGACAAAGTCACATTAGACAAGACTTTTTTTGATCGTCAAAGCTCCCAGGGATCGAATAGCGCAAATGGGGCTAGTATTGAATAATACAACCCCGTGCGACCGGTATGTCGCTAATCTAGAGGGTGA
>CAMAVL010000150.1 GCA_945861735.1 Chlamydia trachomatis | reverse complement strand
GATTGATATTTTATGGTTACGCCAAAGCCCCGCGGTTTAATGATCACAAGTCGGTTAATATTAGAAATATTGATCAACTTGGGATCATTAAACCCCGGGTGCTTTCGCGTAACCAGAGGGTATCAATCTAAATTTAATCGACTACAACTATTGATCAAAAAATCTCAGAGTATAGCCTATAATTCGACTGTTTTAGTGTTGCAATTAATGGAATCGCGACACTAAAATGGAGTTTAGCATAGCAATTACTCGAATCGCGACACTAAAACTAGAGAAAAAAGGAATTTTATGCCACGGCCCATCCTTAAAAAAGAATTTGATAGTATCTTAGAAGGCCTGGCTCTGTTTCCTCTGGGAGCTTCTCTTAAAGAGCTTAACAAAATACTGACTCCTCCTTTTTCCATCTCTGCGCTGCAACGGCGATTGGCCTCTTTGGCTCGAGAAGGAAAAATACAAACTGAGGGAAAAGCACGCTCACTACGCTATAAGTTGCATATTTTGCCAGAGATGGCACCTAAAGAAAATATGGGACAATACCAGCTTAGTTTCTCTGATACTGCGATAGAACTAGAAAAGAAAGTCACCTTACCCAAAACCGCAAGGTCGCCTGTTGGTTACCATAGAGAATTTCTCGATGGGTACCGCCCTAACGTCACAAGATATCTTTCAGAATCTACTTCCCAAAAATTATGGGAACTCGGAAAAACCGATGGAGAACGTCCCATTGGCACTTATGCTAAACAGATTTTTCATCGCCTTCTCATAGATTTGTCGTGGAATTCGAGCCGTCTAGAAGGGAATACCTATTCTCTCCTAGAAACCGAACGACTATTAAAATCAAACCAGCCGGTGCAAGGAAAGGATTTAAAGGAAGCTCGGATGATTCTAAATCACAAAGATGCCATTGAATTTCTAGTGAATTCAGCGCCTGAAATAGGAATCAACCGATACACTATTCTTAATTTACATTCTCTGCTAGCCAACGATCTTCTCCCAGAGCCTGAGACGTGCGGACATCTACGTTTCATCATTGTAGAAATTACGCAATCGGTATACTTGCCCTTAACTATCCCTTCACTCATCGCAGAAATATTTGAGCAAATTTTAGATACTGCGAGGGCGATTGCAGATCCATTCGAACAATCTTTTTTCTTAATGGTTCATTTACCTTACTTACAGCCATTTGAAGACGTGAATAAACGAGTATCTCGCCTCGCAGCCAATATTCCCCTTATTCAACAGAATTTATGTCCATTGTCATTCGTAGATGTTCCTCAACAAGCCTACGTTAGCGGTCTCTTAGCGATCTATGAATTGAATCGAATTGAACTTTTGAGAGATGTTTTCGTTTGGGCCTATGAACGTTCTTGTCAGCGCTATTCTATTACTCGAAAAGAGTTAGGAGATCCAGACCCCTTTAAAATGCGTTATCGCGATGCAATTACAACCAATGTTGCACATATTGTACGAAAACAAATGAACAAACAGTCAGCAGTCGCTTGCATTAAACAACACGCCATTTCCTTGATACCACCTGAAGATAGAGCTCGCTTTATTGAAATTGTTGAAAAAGAGATCATGGGCTTACATGAAGGAAACATGGCTCGCCATCGCATTAGCCCCTCTGAGTATGCTGCATGGTATAAAAACTGGCATTAGAATAGGATTGACTCGCCCTTCGGGTCTCGCCCTAACGGGTGACATCAACCAGTTGATGTCATCTCCCTCGCCTGCGGCTGCGGGGCGAACCTCATGTGGGTTCTCATCTCTACCTCTTCCAAAAAAAAAGAAGCGCACTAGCGCTTCTTTGTTTCGGAAGAGGTAGGATTGACTCGCCCTTCGGGTCTCGCCCTAAAGGGTGACATCAACCAGTTGATGTCATCTCCCTCGCCTACGGCTGCGGGGCGAACCCAATGTGGGCTCTCATCTCTACCTCTTCCAAAAAAAAAGAAGCGCATTTGCGCTTCTTTGTTTCGGAAGAGGTAGGATTCGAACCCACGGTCCCTTGCAGGACTTCTGTTTTCAAGACAGACGCAATCGGCCACTCTGCCACTCTTCCATTTTAAACTGTGAACACTTTAGCCAATCACCCTATTTTCTTAAAAGCTCGATTATGCTCTAAAACTACAACTGGTGAAGAAAATCTAGACGATTCTCCATAAATAGTCTGATATCGTTCACTCCATAGCGAAGCATCGCTAATCTCTCAATCCCAAATCCCCATGCGTAACCAGAGTGTTCCTCAGGATCGATGCCACCATTTTTAAGCACCTCTGGATGCACCATCCCAGCTCCCGCTACCTCAAGCCAACCACTCTTTTTGCAAACTGAACATCCCTTACCTAAGCAGAGAATGCAGGAAATATCAACTTCACACCCAGGTTCAACAAAAGGAAAATAGCTCGGCCGAATGCGTATCGCTATTTTTTGGTTCATCAATTTGATAAAGAACTCTTCAAGTGTAGAAAAAAGGTCGGCAAATGTGACGTGTTTATCAATATAGAGCCCCTCAATTTGATGGAAAACTACGTGCGAGCGACGTGAGATGTCTTCGCTACGAAAGCATTTCCCAGGTGCAATCACACGGATAGGAGGTGAACTTTTTTCCATAACACGCACTTGTGTATTTGAGGTGTGAGTGCGCAAGAGAAGGTCAGACTTTAAATAGAAGGTGTCTTGCATGTCGCGCGCTGGATGATCTTTAGCAAAGTTGAGTGCTTCAAAATTGTAGTATTCACTCTCTAGATCAGGTCCATATTGGACTGAAAAGCTCATTCCTTGGAGAATTGATATCGCTTCATGAAGAAGACGAGAGATGACGTGCTCATGGCCAAGCTGACGACGCTGCCCTGGAAGGGTTACATCCTCTTTTTCTTGCTCTAGTTGGCTTGCAAGCTCACTACGAGATAGATTTGTGAGCAGCTTTTCAATCTTTTCAGTGATGTACTCTTTAAGAAGATTGATCTGTTTGCCTAAAAGAGGACGCTCCTGCGTTGAGGCGTGACGCAAATCTTGCATCAACGCATGAACCTTTCCCTTCTTGCCGAGGTAGGTGACTTTGAGAGATTCAATCTCCTTTGTAGTCACACACCCCACTAACTCACTATCAAATTGAGACCGAATCTGCTCGATTGTCACTAAACTACACTAAAGCTTTTTTTGCTTGCTCAACGACCAATTTGAATCCATCTGGGTCGTGAATTGCCATCTCTGACAACATCTTTCTGTTAAGATCGCAACCAGCCTTCTTCAAGCCATTAACTAGCTTGCTGTAGGAGATTCCATTGATCTTTGCTCCAACACCAATACGCGTAATCCATAAAGAGCGAAATTCACTCTTTTTGAGCTTACGGTGTTGTGTATTAAAGCTCATCGCGCTCATCACAGCGTTGGCGGTCTGACGTAGATGATTCTTTCTATCTCCATAAAAGCCTTTAGCACGCTTGAAAAGGCGCTTACGACTTTTACGAGAGGCTACTGCACAGGTAACTCTTACCATGATTAAACTCCCATCATTGTCTTATAGGTTTTTAGCATAGATTCATCAACTAGAGCAGCTGTCTGAAGATGTCGCTTGCGAGCTGTTGATTTCTTCTCAAGTTTGTGACGTCTAGCTGGGCGGTGACGCACAAGCTTTCCGCTTCCGGTCACTTTGAACCGAGACGCTACAGATTTATTTGTTTTCATCTTTGGCATTTTTTTAAAAACTCCTCAAAATTATTCTTACTTTTTCCCACCTGGGGCAATCACACAAAAAAGACTTCGACCCATCATCTTCAGAGGAGCTTCAACACTCCCCACATCGATAAGGTCATCTATAAGACGCTGTACTACCTTGCGTCCATTCTCGGGATAGGCCATCTCTCGTCCCCTAAACATACAGGTGACCTTAACCTTATTCCCCTTCTGCAAAAACTGCCGAGCCCTCTTAATCTTAGTCATTAGATCGTTGTCGTCAATATTAGGCTTCAACTTAATCTCTTTGATCTTAACCTGGTGCTGTGTTTTTTTACTCTCTTTCTCACGTTTGGTCTGATCAAAACGAAATTTACCATAATCGATAATCTTACAGACAGGTGGAGAAGCATTTGGAGCTACCTCTACGAGATCAAGATTGTGCTCTGTCGCCATAGCTTGCGCCTCTCTTGTCTCTACAATTCCCAATTGGGACCCGTCTGCGCCAATTAGTCGTACCTTTGGGACCCTAATCTGTCTATTCACTCTCAAATTCAATCTTGCCAACTCCAAATCAATTTCAAAGAAGGGGATGTTAACCCTTTCTCCAATGAGAAGCAAGGGATATTTTCCAAAAAAAGATTCCGTCTATCAATTTACATAATCTTAATATATAATCCGCCTAAGTCTTTTAATCAATAGACTTCTTTCAAAACTCAAATTTTAATCTTGAATTTGGTAGAATAGCTACCGAATTGTGAGGTACTATCCATGAGATTTGAAATTGTAAAAAATTTAAAAGAAGAAGAATTTCGTCGACTAACAGGTGTAAAACGTGAGACGTTTAA
>CAMAVL010000149.1 GCA_945861735.1 Chlamydia trachomatis | reverse complement strand
CTTTGGCGCGGTCCAAATTCCAAGTTGCTGACCGAGTTGGGTATAGCAAAGTGATGCAAGATGTCTAATACGGATTAAAGATAAGATTTAAGTGAGGATGGTATTACAAGTGGATCGAGAGGAGCTCCCAAGGCGCTATTAACGCCCTGGGAAAAATTTAAGACTAATAATCAGCGCCTGACATCGCAGATGAAGCAGAAGATTTTTCTTCAACTTCGTCTGTGATCATCGCTTCTGTCGTGAGCAGAAGAGCTGCAATTGAAGCGGAGAGCTCAATTGCTAACCTGGCAACCTTAGTTGGATCGACGATTCCCATTTTAAGCATATTGCCGAATTGGTCATTCAAAGCATCCCACCCTTCATTCATCTCCATTTGAGAGACTTTCTGAATGATCAACGATCCTTCCTTGCCCGCATTCTCTGCAATCTGTCTTAAAGGAGCGGTAATCGCTCGGATAATGATTTCAACACCGACTTTAGTGTCCCCTTTCAAGGTCATTGCCAATTTCTCTAATACTGGAATGCAACGGATAAAAGCGACACCGCCACCAGAGAGAATTCCCTCTTCCACAGCCGCTTTTGTTGCATGAACAGCATCATCTACTCGATCTTTTTTCTCTTTCATTTCCATTTCTGTTGCAGCACCGACTCGGATAATACCGACTCCACCAGCGAGTTTTGCTAAACGCTCTTGGAGTTTTTCTTTATCATAATCAGACGTCGATTCTTCGATCTGTCTTTTGATCAAAGAAATACGATCTGCGATTGCTGCTTTATCGCCAGCACCTTCAACAAGCGTGGTATCTTCTTTGCCAATGACAGCTTTTTTAACGCGACCTAACATCTCAATTGTGACAGTCTCGAGTTTATGCCCAACTTCTTCGCTGATGAGCTCTGCACCGATGAGTGTTGCAATGTCTTGTAACATCGCTTTGCGGCGATCGCCAAAGCCTGGAGCTTTTACAGCACAGACTTTCAATCCAGCGCGCAGACGATTCACAACAAGAGTCGCTAATGCTTCTCCTTCAACATCTTCCGCCAGAATTAAAAGAGGACGGCCCGTTTCTGCAACTGTTTGCAAAATAGGAAGAAACTCTTTCACTGCTGCAATTTTTTTCTCGTAGATCAAAACGAAAGCATCTTCGAGAACGCACTCTTGAGCCTCTTGATTTGTCATGAAATAAGAAGAAACATATCCTCTATCAAAGCTCATCCCTTCAACAACATCCAATGTTGTCTCTAGGCCTTTCCCTTCTTCTACAGTAATTGTCCCATCTTTGCCGACCCGCTCCATCGCTTTTGCAATGATCTCACCGATTTCAACATCTCCGTTAGCCGAGATTGTTGCAACCTGAGCGATCTCTTTACGATCTTGGATAGGCTTGCTCATTTTTTTGAGTTCACTTGTGATCTCTTTCACAGCAATCTCGATCCCTTTCTTAATTTCCATTGGGTTAGCGCCGGCTGCAACGTTACGCAAGCCCTCGCTATAAATCGCTTCTGCTAAAACAGTGGCTGTCGTGGTTCCATCACCTGCTTTATCAGCAGTTTTGTTTGCCACTTCTTTAACCATTTGAGCACCCATATTCTCGTGCTTATCTTCCAATTCAATCTCTTTAGCGACCGTGACTCCGTCTTTTGTGATCTGAGGTGAGCCGTATGATTTATCAATCACAACGTTACGCCCTTTTGGACCTAGAGTCACTTTTACAGCAGACGCCAATGTGCGAACGCCTTTTAAGATCTTTTGGCGTGCTTCTTCTTTAAATTTAATGTTTTTAGCTGCCATGATTTGCTCCTTAGTTAATGATTGCTATAATGTCGTCAGCTCTTAAAATAACGAACTCTTCGTCTTCAATCGTCACTTCTTGGCCAGAATATTTATCCATAAGAATCACATCACCCACTTTAACTGGGATCTCAATGTGTTTTCCATCAGCTGTTGTGGATCCAGTCCCAATTGCAATGACCTTTGCAGTCTCTTGCTTTTTCTTTGCAGTATCGGGAAGGATGATCCCCCCTTTTAAAGTCTCTTCTTGCTGCAAACGCTCTACAAGAACGCGGTTACCAATTGGCTTCAGTGTCATTTTTTTAGTGGCTTGTTGTGACATCTTTCGTCTCCTTTGAAAGGTTATAGGAATGTATCGAGCTTGAGGCCTCGCTGAAAAAAAGTCTAGCTTGAATTTTACAGAAAAGGAGATTTTGAGGCAAGCGAATTTAGCAGTGGCTTTAGCGGATTGCTAAATTCTGTTTTGTCTATAATTTAAATTTTTTTTAGACACACTCTTTCTGTAGGGCTTAGGTATCTGAGAACCTTCCAACCACCTCGTAGATCGCAACGGGGTGGTCAATTCCCTTCAGGAGAACTGCCGGCAGACTTTTAAGTTGAAAGGCTTCCTTGACCCCAGGTTCATTGCGCGTTGCCTCTGAGATGAGGATCTGCATGGGAAGCGCCACAGAACACAGACGAGAAGAGAGGTTGACATTTGCTCCGATCGCTGTGTAGTTAAGTCGGTTTTCAGCCCCCATATTCCCTATAAAGACAACGCCTGTATGGATTCCGATCCCTATTTCAAAAATAGGTTCGTGGTGAGCCTCTCGCTCCTTATGTAACTCACGCAATTCCTCCATCATGCAAATGGCGCATTCCACCGCCTTTGCAGCATGGGCCTCTAGCGGAAGCGGCGCGCCATAGAGCGCCATGATTTCATCGCCCACGAACTTATCGACAACCCCATGCGTTTTATCAATGACCTGACACATCCGCGTCATGTAAGTATTGAGCATTCTAATGAGAAGTTTTGGATCCAAATGTTCCGCTTTTTGAGTGAATCCTCGGATATCACTAAAGAGCATCGTGAGAACGCGCTCCTCTCCTCCTAACTCAATATTATGCTTTAAGATCTCTTCTGAAATCTCTCTAGAAACCACTTTATTAAGCACTCCCCGAATTTTATCCCGATCGCGCAGAGCGCTTACCAGGTTTTTAAATGAATGCGTTAAAACAGCGACTTCATCTTTGCGCTTGTCAATGACTGGAAAAATAATTTTGTCGTAATTGCCTTTTCCAAGTTCTTCTGAAGCACGCGAGAGCAGCGCAATGGGCCCTGTGACTCTTTTAGAAATGGCGTTGAGTAAAATGAGCGCAAGCAGAAAAGAAAAAACGGTAGCTGCGATGAGACTGAGCGATGCGGTTAGCGTAATGTGATTATAGAGACTATCCAAGAAGCGTGAAATCGCAGTTGCCCGGGACTCTGGAGTTAATAGTGTTAATTGGACTAACCCCAAATTGATTGTTTGCGTAAAATAGGTTACCCCTTTCCATGATAGAGTCGGAGCGGATGGATTTAACCTAGAAAAGGATTCCTCTCCATTTTTTAAATTTAATACGCTTCCATCTACATCAAATCCAATCAACTCTTTCCCCCAAGAGAGAAGGATCGGTTTTTGGATGAGTTTCGCTACTTTTTTAACAAGTGAAGAAATAGAAAAACCAATCCCGATTGTTTTGTCTTGTTCCACCAAAAACATCCCTCTTGCCATATCTAGGCTAGACTCTCTTAAAATGAGAAAAGGGATGTTTGAATCCTCTTTAATGGGAAATTCATCCACAATGGCGAATGTCGAAAAAATCTCACTTTTAAGAATGCATGCACTTATCTGAATAGAAGGATCAAATTTTAACATTCCCGATGGTAATACTGCACTTTTCGAATCCTGCCATAGAGCTAATGCTTGAATCAGCTCAATTTTTCTCACCCACTGATCTTGATTCCATAAAGCAAAGGCAAAGAGATCTCTGACAGACTCGCTTCTGGAAAATGCGGGAGCCGTATATTCAAAATGATTCCATGTAAGTGTACCCTTTTTTGAAACGTATTCTGCAGCAAGGCTCAAATGTTCCTTTAAAGGGGAGGGCAGAGAATCTAAAGACGCCGTCTGCAATGCTGTGTCATCGAATAAAAGATACAAATCAGCCCCTTGAAACACTGTTGGAACAGCAACAAAAGATTCCCCTTTTTCAGGAATCTCAATCCAATACATTCCCTGATCAAAAGCTGCCCATTTTGGGGAGTAAAGAGTAGCCTCCTCCGTTATTAGAACAGAATGCGCATTTCCCGTCTCAACTTGTACAAAGGAAATCCGTGGATTATAAGCTGCAATTTGCGCTGCCAACACCCATGGAGACGTCGTATTTAGATGCGCATCATGCATGAAATCTTGGGTAACAAAGAGCTTCTCAATTCCATTGAGTTCGGCCGCCCCTTGAACCACTTCAAGTGTCACTAAAAAAGAAACAAATTGTTGGATCTGATCCTGGATGCATTCAATGTATTGATCTAAATAATTAGAAGCCCGACGCAGTTCCCGTTTCATGCCCACTTCTGGAAGAGCATAGTTGAGGATAGCCACGATCAATAAAATGACCCCGACACTCCAAAACAACTTTGCGCGAATACTTTTCATTTGAATTTTCCTTTGGATATATACTGCAGTCGGCCTGAAACTTGGAATTTGGACCGCGCCAAAGCCCCGAGGATCGCCGATCCGCGGGAGCTTTC
>CAMAVL010000148.1 GCA_945861735.1 Chlamydia trachomatis | reverse complement strand
TGAAACTTGGATTTGGACCTGCGCGAAAGCTCCCGCGGATCGTCGATCATAAGTCGCAAAATATTAACAATATAGGGCGACTTATGATCGGCGATCCTCGGGGCTTTGGCGCGGTCCAAATTCCAAGTTTCAGGCCGACTGCAGTATATAATCGATGCCGTGCGAGTTATTTAAAAAGGAGTTTTTTTCATGGTAGCCCCCATTCAATATGCATTTTCTGTTTCTTGTAAAGAACCTCTTCCTAAGCACCCTCGAAAAGAATCCTCTCCATTTGAGCCTCTTTTTAATACGATCCTACAAAACCTTGCCGATGGCTTAAACTGTTCCACTATCAAAGATAACCTCTCTTGTAATCAAGATCTTTTGTGCCTCTTTATTTATCATTCAATTCATTGCTTGAGATTAGACCTGGATGTTTTTTGTAAAAACGACTTCGTTTCCTTAAAAAACAAAACAATACTTACTTTAATTTCCCAAGAGCTCTATGAAATTTCATTGAAAAACAGCTCCACCATGCAAACACTTGAACAAATTGAAAAAGATCTTCCTCAAATACAACACTTGAACGTAGGACAATCCATTGAATTGTTAAGGGGAAAAGCGGCTGTTTTTTTTAGTAAATGTGGTAAAAAGCACCCTGTCGCCTCTCTTTCAGAATCGACTGTTCGCTCTCAACTGACTGAGCTCAGTTCATTGATTGGATCTGCGAATAAGATCCTTTCTCTAAGAAAATATTTAGATCCTGAAAATAATAATCGCTTATATGATCTTGCGACAATTCTCGAAAAAAAGCTCTTAATAACATCCTATTCTACATTCACAAAAAGAATCTCTCCACTTTCAAAGGATATTCAAGCTCTTTATCCGCTCATTCTCAATATACAAGCGGCCCAAAGAGAATTAACCGTTCGTGCTGTGCTTTTTTCTAAAATCACAGAAACACGACAAGCTCCCCTCCTCTTGGCCTATTCTGAGCCTCTGTATTCTGCAGCAGCTCACTTTTTCTGGTCCATCTGCAGTTTTTCTACAAAATCCGAGCACAAAAACCCCAAATTCACGCTTTTTTTAAAACAGCATAAAATCGATCCGAGCATTTTTACGACCTCGACTAATCTTACGACTGTTAATAAAATATGGGACTCCCTGAATTTTTTAAATGACATCGATTTTGACAATTGGATTCAACGGATGCTAGCGAGTTATCCTCAAATTCTTTTAGATGAGACTGTACAGAATTTAGAGAGGTTATCGAAGGAGATCGAAGAAACAAAAAGCTCCTCTTTAGAAGAGTCCATCAAACAAGATCTCATTCTTTCTGCCAAAACGGAGATGGAAATGCTTTCTAGAACGCTATTCGAAACATCTTTGCCAAAAAATCCCAATATGAATGACCTAAAAGATTATTTAGGGACTTAGCAAAAATAAATGCTACACTTTCGGCCGGCTGCGATGCCCCATCTGCAGCGCCCGTCTCCTTGGGAATAGAGGGAGTTGCATAACGTAGATTTGGAGACCAAATTTGATGATTTTAACGTCGGTTCGGTTTTTCGCAAATTGACATATCCTATTGAACATAGGCGATTTGCGAAAAATCCGAATCCGACGTTAATAGCGCGAATTTGGGTTTCAAATGGAGTTTTGCAATTCCCTCGTCATCGGTCGCTGCATCTAGCCCGGCCGAAAATGCAGCATTTATTTTTGCCCTGTCCCTTAGCCAAGAAACAGAAAAATTGACTCCATCTCCTGCGGGGTTAACCCTCCGTGGGCCGCATAAAAATGCTGCTCAAAGTGGTGCTTTTCATACCACCAGATGCTCTGTTCATAATAGGGCAAAATGACAAGATTCCCAATTCTCTTTAATAACTTTTCGCTAACAGACTCTCTCCCAAAGAACCCCTCTTTAATGAGTTTTTTTGTTTTGTATACTTCTGCAATCCCTTCAAATTCCTTCTGTGTTTGAGCTAAGACTGAGTCTAAACATTCGGGCTTAATGTGCAAAAAGAAGTCGCGACAAGAACCCGCTGGAACTAAGGGCCGCCCCTCTTTATTTGTAACGAAGGTTTCTGCAATATCTGGAAAAACCCGATTGAGGTAGAAGGTTTTTTTAGGATCTACCGGTGCCATCCCATGGTCTGCAATGACAATTGAGGCGATTTTTTTATGAATGGAACCCATTTTTTGCCAGTAATGCTCTTCTAACGTTTTCCAGCACGCATCTACCGCCTCTATAAAATGGAGAGAATCAATCCCATGTCGATGGCCCGCTGCATCAATGTCTCCAAAGTAAAAATAGATATAAGTCGGTTCGTTTTTTTTGGCCTGGCAGAGGTTAATCACATTGGCAAGCCCCTCTTTTAAAGAGCGATAAGGAACATTATGGGCACCAGAAAACATGACATTCGAATAAGAAGAATGGGCAATCCCCTCGTGTTGCATCACATAGGATTGAATCCCCTTTTTCTGAAAAGCTTGATAGAGCGTTTGGGTGGGATAGAGCTTTTCTGGCGCCACTCCACTCACAGAGAGAGTGTCTGCCTTGTGATCCCCTGCATAGGAATAAAGAAGGGGGGTAATCATCCGGTCGACTAGCGGCTCATAATAAAACCACTCATAGACACCTGTTTGGCCAACCTCTAGAGCTGTATTCATGGTTGTCACGTGAGCAGCTGTTGTAGATGGGAACTGGGAGGTCATCTTCGAAGCGATCCCCTCTTGAAGAAACCGACTTAAAAAAGGATATTGGGAAGCGTATTTTTCAAAAAATTCCCAGCCAAAGCCATCGATAAAAAAAAGAACGACCACATCATAGGTTACCTTTTCACCGATCGTGTCTAGTGGCAATGGGGAACTAGCTTCGCCCGTTAATAGCAGCTCTACCGTTGCCGGCACACGGGAAAAACAGTAGGAGTCATAAAGGGGCTTTCTAAATTTAACAGAAAACACCGATTTTTCAATCGCTGAAAGGGAACGTTCATTTAGCATAGACTCCAAGAGGCTTCAAGTAAAATTTTAAGCATACACACTGAAGTGATTTTACTTGTGAATATTCCTCTCTAAGACTCAAAATAGCCACATGAAAAAAGACACCGACACCTCTTGGGAAACATCTGCTAGCTGGTACGACAAAGCTGTCGGCAGTAAAGGACACTATTACCATCAACAGGTCATTATTCCAGGGGTCCTCCGATTACTCGATCTCAAATCGGAAAAGAACCCCTCCCTTCTCGATTTAGCCTGTGGCCAGGGAATTTTAGCCCGCCAGCTCCCTTCTAAAGTCCCCTATGTTGGAATCGATGCTTCTAAGTCCTTAATCCACTCTGCGAAGCAATCAGCTTCGGGGAAAAACCAGCAATTTTATGTCCACGATCTCTCCCATCCGATCGATCTTCCTAAAGCGACATTTACACGAGCGACCTGTATATTAGCTGTCCAAAATATTGAGGATCCCCTCCCTCTTTTGCTAACAGCTTACAAATATTTAGAGCCTAATGGCAAATTGATTATCGTTCTTAATCACCCCTGCTTTCGGATCCCTCGGCAATCTCATTGGGGAATGGATGAACAAAAAAAACTCCAGTATCGTCGCTTAGATCTCTATATGAGCGTTTTAAAAATCCCCATTCAAACAGCGCCAAGCCAAGAAGAGCGTTCCGCTCAGACTCTATCTTTTCACAGACCTCTCTCGTTTTATAGCGCAGCTCTGAAAGGCGCCGGCTTTTTAATCGATTCTATTGAGGAGTGGTGCTCGGATAAAACAAGCACGGGCAAGATGGCCTCCATGGAAAATCGCAGCCGCAAGGAATTCCCTCTATTCCTAACCCTTGTTGCGCAAAAAGGGTTATAGACCATCTTCCTTCCGCCGATTCATCCGCATTTCTTTTTCTTTCTTTCGATTTTCCCGTCTTTCATCTGCTTCCAAGTAACGCCGTTTCTCTATTGCAGTTTCCGGTAAAAGATCTGGAACCTCAACTGGATTGCGAAATTCATCAACTGCGACAAATGTAAAGTAGGCAGAAAGAATATGTTTTTTTTCCTGACTCCGATAATGCTCAGCTAAAACCTTGATTCCAATCTCCATTGATGTGCGCCAAGCGCGATTAATCGATGCCTTAAAAATTAAAATATCTCCTCTAACTGCCGGAGCTAAAAAATGCATCGAATCAACAGAAACGGTAACACAGCTATTTTCACTATGGCGTTCTGCAACGACTAAGGCCACTCGATCTAAAATAGACATCACAAGTCCGCCAAAGATAGTCATATTCGAATTTAAATCATTGGCAAAGACCTTGTACGTATGATCGTTTATCGCCGAACTAGAGACCTTTTTTATTTTTTTTGCAACCATATCCACCCCTAATTAATCTTTATTTTAACATTATCAATGTCATGAATATTAATCGAGATCGGAAATATTTCCTGGACGATGGCGACATAAATGCCAATAGACCTCTTCTCCGTGTGCGTGCCCTTGCCCGTGCCCGGATAAATTCTTTATACAAAAGGACGCGAATTATTGATTCGTATAGCTTGACAAAGTCACATTAGACAAAAACTTTTTTTGGCGTGAAAGCCCCAGGGATCGAATAGCGCAAATGGGGTTGTATTATTCAATACTAGC
>CAMAVL010000147.1 GCA_945861735.1 Chlamydia trachomatis | reverse complement strand
TGTTTTAGAGCGAGGATATCGCTTCTTAGCCTGTGGAGAGAGGGAATCGTTAAGCCTCTTGAGGAAGCAGGAACCCGCCGAAGCTTTAGCTAACTTTTAGCTAAATGCAGTAGGAATCCCCTTCCTTTAGGAAGGGGAGGATGTCAACCATTTCCTTACCGAACTAGGAAAAGATGTCGATATCGTTGTAAGATCAAAACCCCGCAATCGAAAAGCTAGAGTGAGTGTTTACCATTCGAATGGGAATTATTCTAATATGGGTATAGCGGTTAAAGGACGTCAAGCGAGATGAGCTTAGAAAAAATTGCAAAATCGAGCAAAGGGGTTAAAATATTTTTTCATTATTAAGAATTCCATCAGCTCTGTTAAACTCATCTCCTTATAATATAATGGATGACCTATGGACCAAAGATATCGCCTGCTCGACAGTGGGCAAGGCAATAAGCTAGAGCAATTTGGGGAGTTTGTCTTGATGCGTCCGTGCGCTCAGGCAATGTGGCAACCGACCCTATCTCCAGAGGATTGGAAAGCGGCAGACGCCTTTTTTAGCCGAGAGAATGGAAATGCTTGGAAAGCCCAACGCCGCTTACCCAAAGAGTGGGTTATAGAGCTAGAAGGAATTAAATTTAAAATTTCACCAACTGATTTCGGGCATTTGGGTGTTTTTCCAGAACATAGTACGTTATGGCCGGGGATGACGGAGCTTATTCGCGGTGAAAAAAAAGTGCCTCACGTCTTAAATTTATTTGCCTATTCAGGTGGAGCTACTTTAGCCGCTGCAAAAGCCGGCGCCCGAGTCTGTCATCTCGATGCATCCAAGGGGATGGTCTTATGGGCGAGAGAAAATGCAGAACTGAATCACTTAAGCGCAGCGCCGATCCGCTGGATTGTGGATGACGTGATCAAGTTTTTAAAACGAGAAGTGAAGAGAGGGACCCGCTACGATGGAATTATTCTCGATCCGCCGAGCTTTGGCCGGGGTAATCAAGGGGAAACATTTAAGATTGAGCGGGATCTTCACGAAATTTTGACTTTATGCCGAACGGTTTTAAGCGATACACCGCTTTTCATTTTATTCACAACACACACACAAGGGATGTCTCCTTTAGTGATGCATCATTTAATAAGTCAAATGATGCATGGCCTCAAAGGACACGTCGATTGTGGGGAAATGATTGTCAAAGCGGAAAAAGGGTTGGATGTCCCTTGCGGAAGTTTTGCAAAATGGAGATCCGTTTGATGAATGATGAAATCACCAGCATGCAAAACCCGAAATTGAAAGCATCGATCAAGTTAAATGATCGGCGTGAGCGCAATGATACGGGCCTATTTTTAATTGAAGGGTATCGGGAGTTGAAACGCGCTGTTGATGGGGGCGTTTGCATTAAAACGTTATTTGTGTGTCCCTCATTTTTTCTAGGTTTTAATGAGGATGCGCTCATTGCTAAAGCGTACAAGGCAGGGGCTGATGTCATTACGACCAGTTCTCAAGTATTTGAAAAGCTCTCCTATCGGGATCGCCCAGACGGTCTTGTAGCGGTAGCTGTTCAAATGAAGCTGTCCCTCAAAGCCTTAATCGAGAAAATAGATGCAAAGCCAGATCCTTTTTTAATCATTGCAGAGGCGATTGAAAAACCGGGCAATTTAGGAACGATTTTGCGCTCTGCTGATGCCGCAGGGGTCGATGGAGTGATTGTTTGTGATCGTTGCACAGATATTTATAATCCCAATGTCGTGCGTGCAAGCGTTGGAACATTATTTACGATTCCCGTTGTAGAAGCGAGCGGCGAAGAAACTTTGACGATGCTTCGAGAAAGAGGTATTAAGATCGTTGCGACAACACCATCTGCTAGCCAAGAGTTTGCCAAGACGAATTTATCTGGCCCTGTTGCGATTGCCGTTGGAACGGAGCAGATTGGATTATCCGATTTATGGATGAGAGCTGCAGATATTCAGGTGAGAATTCCGATGCATGGCATTGCGGATTCGCTGAACGTTGCGACAGCTACGACCCTTGTTTTATACGAGGTCTTGCGACAGCGATGGAAGTAATCTACTGCGATAATCATATCTTAGTGGTTGTAAAACCGGCTGGTTGTGCAAGTCAGCCCCATCTCGGCTCTGACGAAAATCTCACTGATCAAGCAAAAGATTGGATTAAGAAGAAGTTCAATAAGCCGGGTGCTGTATTTTTAGAAGCGATCCATCGTCTCGATAAACCAGTCAGCGGCCTTGTTCTTTTTGCTCGGACGAGTAAAGCGCTCTCTCGGCTGCAAGAGTCCATGCGCGAGAGGACCATTATAAGAATTTATTACGCTCTAGTTGAAGGAGTCCCGGATCTTTTGCAAGGAACACTCGAGCACCATCTTGTGCATGATGAGCACATTGCGCGCGTTGTTTCCTCCATACATAAAGAAGGGAAGCTTGCACGTCTTGCATATCGCGTTATCAAAGAAAACATGTTAGAAATTACACTAGAAACTGGGCGTTACCACCAAATCCGCGTCCAGCTCGCAGCTGAAGGGTTCCCAGTGCTTGGAGATGAAAAATATGGCAGTAAAAAATCATGGCGTAAAAACGGAATCGCTCTCCACCATGGAAAGATGAGTTTTATTCATCCCGTCACAAAGGAAGCGCTGAGCTTTACCTCAATTCCAAAAGACTTTCCGCAATCTGCACAGCATTAAGGGCAGCTCCTTTTAAAAGCTGATCGCCTACCACCCAAAAATCCAAAGTATTTGGCGTCGAGAGATCCTCTCGAATCCGTCCACAGAAAATATCATCATGCCCCGATGCATCAATTGGCATCGGGAAGCGGTTTAGCGCTCTGTTTTCAAGCAGTTGCACGCCAGGTGCCTTTTCTAAAATGGCATACGCCTGATCTTTTGTGATCGGTCGATCAAACGTCACATTCAGTACTTCAGAATGCGCTCTTAAAATCGGAACGCGGACACACGTTGCATTCACTTGGATCTGATCATCTTCCAAAATTTTACGCGTTTCGTAAAGCATCTTTAATTCTTCTTCGACATACCCATTTTCTTGCAAGGGAGAGTTGTGGATGAAGAGATTGAATGCATAGGGAAAGGGCATGACGCTTCTTTCAAAAGGAGTGTTATTTAAAACAGCCTGAGTTTCCATTTTAAGCTCTTCCATGGCAACAGCTCCAGCGCCACTTGCCGCCTGATAGGTTGCTGCAAAGATCCGCTTGATCGGAACGACTCGATGCAAGGGAGCGAGCGCCATCAACATAATGGTGGTCGAGCAATTGGGGGAGGCGATGATCCCTTTATGCCGTTTTAAAGCCCCTGGATTAATTTCAGGGATTACAAGAGGCACATCCGCATCCATTCGGAAAAAAGAGCTATTATCGATGACGATAGCGCCTGATCTAACGGCTATAGGAGCGAACTGTTCAGAGACTTTTCTCCCCGCGCAAAAAATCGCAATATCAACCCCCTCAAAACTGGCGTTGTCTAAAACATTTAGAGGGATCACCTGATCGAGGAAGGCGATCGTTTGGCCAAGGGATCTAGGGGATGCGAAACAGCGCAACGAGGCGACCCTAAACTGCCGTTTTTTTAGGACACTTAAGATTTCCTGGCCAACAGCGCCAGTTGCGCCAACAAGGGCTAGATGTAGGGGTTTTGTCATGTTTTGAGGCCCGATTTTAAGGGTAGAGACCCGAAAAATAGCTGATTTAAGCCCTTTTAAGCAAGGCCGTTCCCAAAGAGCTCATGAATGGCCGATAGACCAAAACGCAAGAATATTTTTTAATTCATTAAGTTGCTGGTTGTTAGCTATTTAATAGCTTATTTGCTTGTTATTTGAAATTAGTCTATTCATTTTATGTTAATATTATGTTAATATTAAGTTAATATCATAAAAAGAGGTGTAATTATGTTGTGTTGTGATTTTTCTAGATTTTGTGATTTTCAGGTTCATGGCGGTTATCAATCTCCAACGCAGTCGCCTGTCGTTTCTCAAGCTCCAACGGAGGCCTTGTCTGTAGGGAATCAGCCTGAAGTGGAGGTCGAGCCTAAGAAATCGTTATGTGAAAGAGTTAGTGCGGCCTATGGAAGAGCTGTTAGTTCCAATGCCTGGAGATATTCAATTGGTCGAATTTCATATGCAGCTCGGATTCCGATTTATGCCGTAGCCGCAGTTTTGCAAACGGCAAAAACGGGCTTGAAGGGATTGTTGACGTTTTTTGCTACTCTTATTACTCCGATTGCTCCAGAGAAGCTAAAGCCAGCATTGAAGAATATGAAATTTGAGGGAGTTGCAGAAGCTGCTTCGCTTGCGGTGGATTTAATTCGTAATATGAAAAAATCAATAGAGGCAACTGTGATGGCTCCTCCTAGAGAATATCTTTCTCTTGTTGGGGCTTGCAGGCTTAGCGCTTCTCTGTTAGCAGATCTGGATAAATATACCTCCACTAGTTTTTTTTCTACTACCTCCACTAATTGTAGTCAAGAGAGATTTTATGTAGGATAAAAAAATAATAATACAGCAGTTGTTTCGCTGGAATGTTGAATTCACCAAAAGAGCAGTTTTTGGCCGAGTTGGGTATAACTTAAGCTTTGTGTTTTAATTTGTTTATTTGTATTAGGAGTAATAAATGTCGATTGCGTTTTATTTTTAATTATTTTGGGTTAAAATGTCTGGTCCAGTACAGCCAAATAGAAGAGATAATCTCTT
>CAMAVL010000146.1 GCA_945861735.1 Chlamydia trachomatis | reverse complement strand
CAGTTACTCGAGCGTGCAGCGCCATCTGGTATCGTTGAAAAATTTCTAGATCGAAGTTTGGCATCTTCAGAAAAGGACTGGAAAGAATTTTCTCAAGAGTTTTTTGTAAACACTGTGAAGTGGGAGCGATGGGATTTATTTTCGGTTATGCTTGATAAGATCCCGCAAGGGCGGCTTAGGGGTTTTTTTGGAATCCCTTTCTTTGGGAATAAGAATGGAGAGGGTGTAAATGCGTTTTTCGAGAAGGCGGATAAAGCTCTTTTTAAAAAATTTGTGAACGTTTTAAACCGGGCTGGCATTTTGCCTTGGGGTGTCGTTTTAGAGGAGCTGAAAGCTCAAAATCTTGAGTGCATTGAGTATGTATTGAACATTTTTCGCCAAGTTTTTTTAATTGAAAACTACTTAAAACAACGGGAGTTTATTCGATTTGATCTATATGCAGAACAGGAGATCTCTCAATGGATTGATTCTATCTTATGTAATTGGTCTGTTTTTTCTTGTTCAGTGAAGCTTTTGTTGCAATCCTTGCAGCAGTCGAAAAGTTCCTTAGAGTATCAAGAGTATGTATTTGCAAAGTTACAGTATGGTATTTTAACAGCGCTCAAAAAAAACCCTGATGTGCGGTTGTTTTTAGCGGATGTATATCCTCTTTTATTGAAGTACTCGAGTCCGTTCATCTCCTCAAAACTTTTAGAGGTCCGAGTCATTCTTCCCACTCTTAATGCTGTAAATCTCTTGAGTCCAAAAGGTGTTACTGAGGTATTTGAGGCTTTAAAAGAAAAAAATCCTGAATTCTATTTACAGTTCCACTCAGAGGAATTGATTCATTTGGTTATCGATCAGTATCTTCCTAAAGATGCAGCCGCAATTTTTTCTGTATTCGAAAAAGCTCTTGACAAGGAAAATACGGCGTTCATCTCTGCATTGGTAAAAAAAGGCCTCTGCACGGGTGAGTACCCTTATTTATTAAGGCTGATAAGGCAGGATTTGGATCCAGCACTCATTTTAGCCCTCATAGAAAACGAAAGTTTTCTTGATATGACAGAAAATGGAGCCCTTCCTCTTCATGGACTGTGTTGGCAAAACCAGTATGCCCTAGCTTTTGCCATTCTTAAGAAAAGACCTCAGCAGCTTCTTATGCCCAATCAGTCAGGGGTGACACCTTTTCATTTCGCACTATCCAAGTTTTCCGAAAACGAGCTTAAAAGTTGCATGGAGATCGCTGATCTCACGATCTCCCAAGAAAATCACATATCTATTTTGGGTATACTTATTCAACAGGGGTATTCCACTTGTTTGCCAGCTCAGATATCAGAAGCTTTGTGGATAGAGTTAGCAAAAATAGACGAGGAAAATTCCCTTAACCTTTTAGAAAAGATGCTTGGAGTTCTTTTAAAACGCGTTCGAGAAGGAGTGTCTATAGAAGGTTATAATGTGATTGCAGATAGACTGATGCAAGAGGGGGGGATTTATTTGAGGTTTGACATAGAGAACCCTCAACCTGTTTATGAAAATACCATCATACCGACAATCTATCAACTTTTAAACATGTCAAATCTCGATTCAGACCTAATTTTTCAATGTATTCAATCGAATACAGATTTGTGCTTTTCTGCAACGATCGTGAATGCGGTTTTTGTAAGAGGGGAGGAGCGACTGATCCAATGCGTGTTGGATAGTCTTCAGCACGAAACAAATCTGCCCAGGGGATTAGCTTTGTATTTCAAATCGGATTGGACTCTTTTTGTGACTAGCATCCAGAAGCATTTAGAGAAATATAAAGATTCGTGGATAACATCTAATTCAGCGGGGAAAGTTCCTTTACAAGAGGCGATTGAGGCAGGAAATGGATATTTTATTGAGTTTTATCTTAAGCATCTTGGATATCCTCAATTGCCATCAGAAAAAGGGACGAAATCTCCACTGCTCTATGCCGTAAAAATGCATCAATTGCAGTCTGTTCAAGCTCTAAAGATTTTTCTAGCCTCGAAAGATCCTAATGCATTTGCAGTGCAAGATAGTCAGTGTAAAAACATTCTTCATTTGGCCGCTAGCTTACCTCAAACAGGGATTTTATTTGATTTATTAGATACATTGGATCGTGCCATTTTAGGACCGCTATTAAAAGAAAAAGACAAGTCAGGAGTTTGTGACACGCCTCTTTTAACGTATTTTAAAAATCAAATACCAGTTGGGGCAATAGATAAAAAGATTGTAGCTAAGTTTCAAGAATTAGGCGCAGACTTTTCTGTGCGCAATGATGACGGGGAAAGTCCTATTCATTGGATGTTAGTTTTGAACGGTGCCCCGCTTGAGCTAGATTTCATAAAACAAGCAGCCTTTGCTGCAGTGCAAAAATTTCAGCTATTTGCTTCAATGCCTTTAGAGGTTTTAATGAAACATCTGACATGGATGAACCAAGGATATGGCTTAAGGCAAGGGGTGGCTCAAAGAGTGGCTCTTAAAGAGCCTCTGGAAAATGCTCTGGAGTGGCACACCCTCACACAAACACAAAATGGGGATAAATGGCGCGTGCAAAACCAGCGTGAATTCATTATCCAGGTTACGAATCTTTTTGCAAAATATAAAAATTTTAACCATTCCATTAATCGAGCAAATCAGCACTATGGATTAACCTTATCAAAAGGCCACCTCGACTTCATTGTGAGGCTTGAAGCAACACTTCCAGATGTGTCAGGTATTCAGATCGGGAAATTGCTCGATCTATTTGATGAGAGAGTGGATGACAAGACTCGGTTACCATCCCGTCAGAGCGTAGATCCATTTGAGAATCCTGTGCTGGCAGAGCCCTGGACAAGAGAGCAATTGCGACACAATTTAGGGCAATTGATTGAAAGGATTAACACAGAAACACCGTACACAGGAACGCCGCCAGCTAATACAGCTGCTTTAAAGGCTTTCTATCAAATTAAAAGAAAGATTCTGCGCCAGTTTATTTATTTGCTGACCCGGCCAGATAAAGAAGGAGATGATCCCTATTCAAGAGGGGACAACATTCGAACGCAATTGATCGAGTTGAGTACTGCAGCAGATGTTTGCGCAACGAGAACGTTAGAAGAATTAAGAAATAGACGCAATGAGATGCTGTTGTTAATAAATGAAAATGTAACCAATAAAGACCGCTTGCACTTAGAATTATTCACATTGAGACAACAGCTGTTTTTAGAAGAAACGCGCAAAATCACAAGTGTTCAAGGAGCCCAGGATGTTCATAATCAGTACAAGATTGTGCATGCATTGGGTGTAGAATTTGGAGTGATCTCTTCCGATGAAATTACAGATGATCCAACAACTCAGCCTCTTTCAGCACAAGAGATTAGCGCGATTCGCGAGCGGATGCAGAATGTATATAATCCATTCAAGCTTCTGTTAGAATATAAGCAGTTCCATAGACAGAAAGAGACGATCTTGACTCAGATGATAGGCCCTAAAGAGGCATCAGCATTAGAAATTGGATTAACGGAATACGCGTTAATGTACGATACTGCCGATGTTTTAAGAGCTTTTGAGGAGGGTGAGGTGATTGAATGCACTCCATTGCAGACCTGTGATTTTTACATTCCCTGCCATAAAACTCAATTATTAGCAGCATTGTATGCCTATGTTTTAAAACCCGATAACCAAGAAGAGATCGCATCCCTCATGGATCTCCTAGTTCCAGAGGGGGTTGGTTTAAGCTATCTAGACGGATTGACGATAGACAAAGTGCTGGCATTGAGCCCTGCAACCATAGTCGGACAATTGCGTTGCGTGAAGCCCTCTTCTGTAAAGCGACAGTTTGAGGAGGGGTATGCCAAGTCTTTTACATTAGCCGATTTAGAGGAGGAACAGAGGCGAAAGGGTAACCGTAAGGCAGGGGAAGTACCTCAATTCCCAAAAGCTGCTAAAACGTATGTCGTCATGCACAACATCACAGGCCGCCCAGAGACCGCAGCAGCAGAGGCGTTTCAGGGGCGGGTATCTGATACGAACCTAGCATTAGAAGAGCCGTCCCCATTAGAGGGTAGGGCAGTTCCAGGTGGAGCGCGACCCATGCTAAGATGGGTTATCAATCGAACAGGAAGACTCGTTTTGTTGCCGCCGAATGAGCGGGAAGAGGAAGATTAACTCGGCTTTGCAACTTTCAAATTATACCCAACTCGGTCATGAACTTGGATTTGGACCTGCGCGAAAGCTCCCGCGGATCATCGATCTTAAGTCGCCCCATATTAACAATATGGGGCGACTTAAGATCGACGCTCCCCGGGGCTTTGGCGCGGTCCAAATTCCAAGTTGCTGACCGAGTTGGGTATAAGTTAGTCTGTGTAGAGGGAATTGCAAAACTAACAAGAAAGAGAGGTTTTTCTGGACTAAGGGACATTGCAGCGCAGAAAACGCAAGAGATCGAAACTGATCCTCTTCTCACCGGGATTCTTTCCAGCCAAAATCTAGAGGCAGCTTATGATTGGTTGCATAAAAAAAGACGGACACATTCTTTTAACAGTGATTTCTATTTGACCGACGATTGGCCACTAGAGATGCAAAAGTTACGCAATGAGGTCCTAAAAGGGCTTCTTTTGGGCCCCAAGCCCATGTGCGAGTCTCGCCTTCTTGTGTATCGAAGCGATATTCTTGGATGAATGCAAATTGAAATTGCCCTTTTAGGACCTCATTGCGTAACTTTTGCATCTCTAGTGGCCAATCGTCGGTCAAATAGAAATC
>CAMAVL010000145.1 GCA_945861735.1 Chlamydia trachomatis | reverse complement strand
AAAGTCCGTGTAGCAGCTCATGGCCGCCCCAGAAAAAGTATTTTTAGAAATGGATTTGAAAAACTTAGACGTTGCTTGTTATACCCCTTAGAGGATAGGTGGGAGGAGCTATTTCATTATATTTATCTTTTATGGAAGCCGAAATGCCCTTTGGATATGGTGTGAGCTATGCTAAAAAAATTGTCCTGTACAGAGAATTTGATGAGAACCTTTTGTAAATCAGCCCGAGTGCGTGAATACTGCAGTTGCAATACCTGGCCAAATGAATCTTCTTTAAGAAAGGCCTTTTTTACTGCTTGATCGGCCTTGGAACGATCCACAGCTGTACAGGTAAGACCGAATGCTCGAAATTCCTCTTCAATTGCGTGGAGATAGGGCTTCCACTTAAAATCTGGATCTGTCTGATGCAAAACAAAATCAAGGTCTTCAGAAAATCGTTGTAAGCCGTGTAGGATTCGTAAGCAAGTTCCTCCGATGAAGGCTCCAACCCTAAAAAAATCTGATCGTGAAAGAGCTGCTAGTGCAATTTCCTGGCAAATTTCTTTAATGGCATTTTCTTCAGCGACTTTGTCGAGAGGATTGTAATAATTCAGTCGGTTGTGAATAAGATCTAACGTCATGTGGTAAGATTCCTGAAATAAATGTTGAGGTAGTGGCGAGTACGAGGGCTGGGATATTGATCGGCAAGCTGTTTAAGTAACTCTAAATTAGAGTCTATAAAATCTTCAGGTTCAATTCTTAGATCTTCTGAAATATGGTGTGTATCAGGCCAACAACACTTACGTACATAGATCAGATCAGCAAGAGCTTTCCATCCATCTGCCATAAGGAACGATTCTGTTGCAGCTTGAATATGACATACACCAAGAGAAAAGGCTGCTGTGGGAATTCGCTCATATGCGAAGGTACCAATAGGAGTTGTAATTTCTTTTCCACGCTTTGTTGTGGCTGAAGTTAAAACTCTTACCCCTTCAGGTATCCAGCCATGCCAGCTAAGAGCAGATTCAAAACTAATGTAAGAAGGACCATAGAGTAGCTGGGCAATCTCACGTGTATCTGGCTTGTTTGCACCTGCTTTAGGTGTAATCAGATATAGCCCACGTTGTAAGCGCTGCAGGTAGTCTGTCTCAATGGCGCGACGAATAATGGCATCACAAGCATCACAGCTACGATCTATTAGTAAAGCTATTTCTGTGTGTGTAATATATGGTTTAGGCCAGTGAATCAGTCTATTCAATAGTATTCGATTCATAGTCTCCGTCTAACCGTCATAAAATGACGGTTGCTATCATAATCTTGTTTGTCAGCATCTCAAAGAGTATCGTCAGATGATTTTCCTAGCTGGTCCAAGGCAAGTTGGAAAAACAACCACAGCTCTTCATCTTGAAAATGAAGCAATCAATTTCTACTATTTCAATTGGGATCGTTTGGAGGATCAAACGGCAATTATTCAGGGAGCGGCAGTTGTAGCCTATGAGACAAGGTTGGAAGAGGCAAGAGAAGGTGAAACGTTAATTGCCTTTGATGAAATCCACAAGTACTCAAAATGGAAGCAGTTTCTAAAAGGTTTTTTTGATAGTTATGAGGATAAAACAAGGATTATTGTAACAGGAAGCGCTAAGCTTGATATCTATCGAAAAGGGGGAGATAGCATGATGGGGCGCTATTTTCTTTATCGAGTTCATCCTCTTTCTATAAGGGAATTGCTTTCTGTCGAACTTCCAAAAGATGTGATTGACTCTCCTAAGAAAATTTCTGATGAAGAATTTAAGCAGCTTTTTGATTTTGGAGGCTTTCCGGAGCCTTTTTTGAAGAGAAGTGTTCGTTTTTCAACAAATTGGAAGCGTCTGCGCAGACAGCAATTGATTCGAGAAGATGTGAGAGACATGACACAAATTCAAGAACTGGCTGGATTAGAAATGCTCTGTACCATGTTACAAGCCTCTGTGGGACAACTGATGAACTACCATCATTTTGCAACGCTTGTCAATGTTTCTAACCCAACAATTCGACGTTGGTTCAATTGCCTTGAGTCCTTCTATTATTGTTTTCATATCAAGCCTTGGACAAAAAATGTTGTACGAACGTTAAAGCGCGAACCTAAGTACTATCTATGGGATTGGACTTTAGTTACTGATCAAGGAGCTAGGGTTGAAAATTTTATAGCTTCCCATCTTTTAAAAGCAGTGCATTTTTGGACTGATTATGGCTTAGGAGACTTCGATCTCTTTTTTCTAAGGGACAAAGAAAAGCGAGAGGTTGATTTCTTGGTAACTAAGGATCAAGCTCCTTGGTTTTTAGTCGAAGTGAAAACTAAGAATCATTCTGGAATCAGTAAATCGCTTTACCACTTTCAAGAGCAAACAAAAGCTCCACATGCATTTCAAGTCGTCTTTGATATGGATTATGTTGATAAAGATTGTTTTTCGTATCATAAGCCTGTGATTGTGCCAGCAAAAACACTTCTTTCCCAATTGATTTAGAGCTGATCGAAGATTTTGAATAGGTTCTAGGGTAAAAGTCTGTGCCTCTATTTCCAAGAAATGTGTAAAAATACCATTTTATGATATGAAAAAATCCCTATATTTCCTATCATAAAATAGGAAAATCGCTGTTTTATGATATGAAAATACAATGAGTTCTCATATCATAAGACACATTATAGGACGGAAATTAATGCATTTTTTTGGAAGGAAGAAAGAACTAGAGGTTTTAGAGCGGCTTCGAATGAAAAAAGCTGCGAGTCTTGCTGTCGTTTGGGGGCGAAGAAGAATAGGAAAGAGTACGCTAATTGCAGAGTTTTTAAAAGGCAAAAAATCATGGAGTTTTTCTGGATTGCCACCGCAGGAGCATAAAACCCATCAAGATGAAATAAATTATTTTGTTCGTGAAATGGCACGAAATATTGGAATGCCCGAACTAAAAACATCCGATTGGAGTGAAGTGTTTTGGCATCTTGGTAACCAGGCTCAAAAGGAAAGCAATATTATCATTTTTTTTGATGAAATATCTTGGATGGGGTCTAAAGACTCTAATTTTTTGGGTTATTTGAAAACAGAATGGGATAAGACTTTCTCAAAACATCCCAATTTGATTTTAATATTATGTGGATCCGTTTCTAGCTGGATCGAGGAAAATATTCTTAATAGTACTGGTTTTTTTGGAAGAATTTCTGTAAAACTCGAGGTCAAAGAACTTTCTTTAATTGACTGTAACCATTTTTGGGCCCCAAAGAAAGAGCGAATAAGTGCTTATGAAAAACTAAAAATTTTAGGGGTTACTGGCGGGGTACCTAAATATCTGGAAGAAATTGTTCCTACTGAATCTGCGGAAAAGAATATTAATCATTTATGCTTTAGACAGGAAGGGCTCCTCTACAGAGAATATAATCAAATTTTTTCTGACTTGTTTTCTAAGAGAGCAGCTACTTTTGATAAAATTATCAGAGTATTGTCAGGTGGAGCAAAAAATTTAGATGAGATATGTGTGACCTTAGGAATCGATAAAAGCGGCAACATTTCAAAATATCTACACGAGTTAATGTCAGCTGGGTTTATTTCAGAAGATCGAACATGGAATATAAAAAACAAAAAAGAATCTAATTTAAAATTATTTCGCTTGAAAGATAACTATATTAGATTCTATCTAAAATTCATCGAACCCAATAGCTCAAAGATCGAACAAAATGGCTTTTCCCCAGATTCAATAACGAGTCTGTCAGGTTGGGAAGCCATCATGGCACTTCAATTTGAAAATCTAGTAATAAATAATACCAATAAACTGTGTGAAATCTTAGGAATCTCCTTTCAAGATGTTGAGAAATCGGGTCCTTTTTTTCAAAAAAAGAACACTAAGAATAGAGGGTGTCAAATCGATCTTCTGATTCAGACAAAATTCGGAACCCTTTACCTTTGTGAAATAAAATTTTACTTATCGGAGGTAGGAAAACAGGTTGTTGCTGAAGTCGAAGAAAAAATTAAACGTTTGGCTTATCCAAAAGGGTATTCAATTCGTCCTGTTTTGATTCATGTGAATGGAGTAACTCAAGGGGTTATCGAGAGTGGACATTTTGATAAGATCATTGATTTTTCAGAATTTTTGAAATCCTAAATAACTCACCTTACGCATTTTTTCCCTTCACAGAGTGAGCGAGGGGGTCAAAATGCGAAGAGTGAGACGAAGAGCAACTTTATAAAGTTGGTCGAGGAACACTCTGAAGCAGGTTGGCCTCCGCAGTCACTCTGTGAAGAGGAAAAAATGCGTAAGGTGAGTAAATAAGGCAATTTAGAGAGGCTTATGGCTTGGCATTTCAATGAAAAATTAGAGCTCTGCTTAAAATTTGAGTAGATTACAATTTGTAGCAGCAGGTGAGCTTAACATTTAGCCTTGTACAAGATATTAACACTCTGTTAGTCTAGACCCTTTACACATCCTCAACATAGATTTTTTTATGGTTTGTACTGCAGATAGTCGCATTTGTGCTGAAAGAAAAGAATATCACGAACTTCGCCAAGAAAATGCGCGTTCTAATCACTCACTCATCTCAACACTTGCAATCGCCACTTTTGCTATGTTAGGCCTTATACTAATTGAAAAAAATAAGTTGACAAACTCATGCCATCTCGCACAGCATCTTTGAACAACCCTTTCTCGCTCATATTTAATAATATGAGCTTCGAAATGCTTGATCAAATCTACTGCACGGTCTGGCATGATTTTATGAACTTAT
>CAMAVL010000144.1 GCA_945861735.1 Chlamydia trachomatis | reverse complement strand
GAACTTGGATTTGGACCTGCGCGAAAGCTCCCGCGGATCATCGATCTTAAGTCGCCCCATATTAACAATATGGGGCGACTTAAGATCGACGATCCCCGGGGCTTTGGCGCGGTCCAAATTCCAAGTTGCTGACCGAGTTGGGTATAAATTTGAAGAGATGACTGTTGGATTCGAGAGCGGCTCATTAACACCTTATTTACTTACTGGTTTGCCGCGCAGAGGATCAAAGCCATCTGCATGGATGCTAGGAAACTAAGCCCAATTCTTTCACTAAAGATCAAAATCACCCAGTCTTACTGTACTCATCCTCTCTCTGGCAAAGACTATTCATTCAAATTGCCTTCAGACGATTTTAGAGCAATGTTGATCGGCTGTTATGAGCAACACCGCGAAACTTGGGAGAGAGACCATGGAAACAGAGGCTAAAACTCCTGAAAACTCAGGAAAAATACAGGCAAAATGGAAATACAAGAAGGGATGCTTCGGTAATCCGAATGGAAAGCCAAAAGGCGCCCGCAATAAGTCAACTCTGGCCGCAGAAGCTCTGTTAGAAGGCTCTTTAGACAAAATCTGCAAGAAGGTCGAGGAGCAAGCTTTGAATGGTAATATGCAGGCAGCCAAGATGATCCTAGAAAGATTTTTGCCCCCCAGAAAAGATCGCGCCATTGAAATCGACCTTCCTGCGATAGCCACATTTGATGATGTGCTCAACGTTATTGGAGTGATCGTTAATGCGGTGGGAAGAGGAAAGATCACGCCTTCTGAAGGAGAATTGCTTGCGAGGACTGTAGAAAGCTATGCAAAAGCCCTGGAGACTTTTGAATTTGAGTCCAGGCTAAAGATTTTAGAAGAAACCTTAAAAAGTGGAGGCAAATTATGAAGCTTGCGAATAGGAAACGAATAGAGGAGCTGGAGAAGGTTTGTAAACCGGGAAAGAAAAGATCTTCTTACGCTCTGGTCATATACGATGGGGACATCCACGATCAAATCGAGACACTAGAAGTGGATGCCGATTTTGTCGTTGCTTTGCCTGATAACGGAAGGGGGATACAAGATATTTTTCGATTGAGTGGAAGTGATTTGCATGAGGCTTAGAGATCACTTTACCGGCGCAGGTAAGCCGATCCTTCAGTCGGTTACATTAGACTTCTTGCATAACCGCTTCTCCGTGCCCGTGCCCGGATAAATTCTTTATACAAAAGGACGCGAATTATTGATTCGTATAGTATCCATGTTGGTTAAAATGGCTCAGAAAAAATACTAATCGGGCACGGGCACGGAAAAGAGGTTATGCAAGAAGTCTAATGGAGATCTGAAGGACACTCTTGCGTTACAAAAATTTATACTGCGCATGTAAATCTTTCTACTTTCTATAAAGATAGGAAAGCTCCACCACCTAACCGAAAAATGAGTGGTTATTAAGGCGTGGCATTTTAGCTCAACTCACTAATAAAAAAAAATCTGGGTGACAGGATTCGAACCTGCGACCCCTAGCACCCCATGCTAGTGCGCTAGCCAAGCTGCGCTACACCCAGACAGACTAAATTAGATAGACGTGAGACCTTCAAACTGAAACTCGGCTTTGCGGAATTCTTTGACTCCGATCCGAGCACACTCTTCGATGATTTTTTCTAAAACATCCCCTGCATGCACTTCGGCTGCTGCGATGTCGACAGTGATCGCGGCTGTAAAATTAACACCCCCGCGGATCCCTTTCACTTTAAAATTGGCATAGATCGCCTCTTTTTTCTTAGAAATATTTTTAAACCGAACTAAATTATTTTCTGCGAGGTCTTTCATGAACTGTTCCCGATGTTAAAACATAAAAAATCCTATGGGTTTATAGGGGTTTATGTCAACCTTTATGGAAAAAAATAAGGGGCAAATAAAAAAATCGCTTGATTTTGTGCGCACTTCCGACTAATCTCCCCAATTTTACTTCTGATCCTTTACAAGGCTGCAAATGAGCAAAGCGCTAATCATCGTCGAATCTCCAGCTAAAATTAAGACCCTAAAGAAGTTTTTGGGTCCAAATTACATCTTTGAGTCCTCACTCGGCCACGTGCGGGATCTTCCCCAAAAAGGATTTGGGATCGACGTTGAGAATAATTTTGAACCTGAATACGCGATCCTCCCAGACAAAGAAGAGGTCATCGCACGTTTAAAAAAAGCCGCAAAGCTTGTCGATATCGTCTATCTCTCTCCCGATCCGGACCGCGAGGGGGAAGCGATCGCTTGGCATATCGCTTCGATTTTGCCAAAAGGGACAAAATTTAAACGCGTCACCTTTAACTCCATTACAAAGGAAGCCGTTTCTGAAGCGCTAAAGCATCCACGCGAAATCGATCAGGCTCTTGTCGATGCGCAACAGGCGCGGCGCCTTCTCGATCGAATTGTAGGCTATAAGATTTCTCCGATTCTTACGCGTCGTGTCCAAGGATCTCGAGAGGGAGGCCTATCGGCTGGTCGGGTTCAGTCCGTTGCCCTCAAGTTAGTTGTCGATCGGGAAAAAGAGATCGAAGCCTTTGTCCCCGTTGAATATTGGAATATCGCTTCCCTTCTTCAGTCCAATAAAAAAGAAGTGCCGATCCAAGCTGCGATCTATTCAGTCGATGATAAACGGGTCGAAAAAGAAGCAACACCTGGAAAAGAATGCTTTACCATCCCGAACGAACAAGTAGCACACGAAATTGTCTCTAAACTCCAAAATGCGACCTATAAGGTGCTCTCTGTTGAGAAAAAAGAGAAGAAACGAAATCCGGTAGCTCCCTTCATCACATCCACGCTCCAACAGGAAGCGAGCCGCTATTATGGTTTTTCTGCATCGCGTACGATGAATATCGCTCAAGGACTCTACGAAGGGATTGATCTTGGCAATGAAGGCGCAGAAGGTTTGATTACCTATATGCGTACCGACTCCGTTCGTATTGCACCAGAGGCCATTGAAGCGGCGCGCCAATTCATCGGAAAGGAATATGGGAAAGAGTTTCTTCCATCGGAGGGAAGACAATACTCCTCTAAAAAAACAGCGCAGGACGCTCACGAAGCGATCCGCCCAACCAACTTAGAACACGATCCTGAGAAAATCAAAAACAATCTCACTGCGGACCAATACAAAGTCTATGTGCTGATTTGGCGCCGATTTATTGCCTCTCAAATGAACCCAGCGATCTACGACACCATCTCTTGTGACATCGAAACCAATAAGAACATTCTCTTACGCGCAACGGGCTCTACGATCAAATTCAAGGGCTTTTTAGCCGTCTACGAAGAAAAACAAGACTCTGCAAGTGATGCAAAAGACGATCAGGATCGGATCCTGCCACCTCTGAAAGAAGGACAGCCCTTAGAGCTTCTCGAAGTGCTCTCGCAACAATCCTTTACTCGCGGACCCGCCCGATTTACAGAAGCCTCCCTTGTTAAAGAACTTGAGAAATCGGGGATCGGCCGTCCATCCACGTATGCGACAATCATGAACAAGATCCAAAGCCGCGACTACACTGAAAAAGAGAAAGGGGTACTTAAACCCACAGAACTTGGAAAAGTCATCGCAGCCATGCTTGAAGCCAATTTCAAAATGATCATGGATATTGGTTTTACATCGGCAATGGAAGATAAGCTAGAGAGCATTGCAGAAAACCAAAAGAACTGGAAAGACCTCATTCGAGAATTTTGGGAAGTATTCATTCCGACAGTAGAAGTGGCTGAAAAGGAAGCTTTTGTCCCTCGTGAAATGACCGACCTTATCTGCCCTCAATGTGGAAAAAATCTACAGAAAATTTGGTCCCGCAGAAAATACTTCTACGGCTGCTCAAGCTACCCCGATTGCAAATATACAGTCCCTCTTGAAGCAATCGATTTCAAAAGAGAAGATTACGATCCAAAATTTGACTGGGATCAAAAATGCCCCAAATGCGATGGCCCTATGAATGTTCGCTTTGGAAAGTTTGGCTCCTTTTTAGGCTGCACCAAATATCCTGAGTGCAAAGGGATCGTCAATATCCCTAAAAAAGATGAAATTCCAGCAAGTGACATGCCTACCTGCCCAGCTCTTGGCTGTGATGGAAAAATAACCCAGCGCAGATCCCGTTTTGGCAAAGCCTTCTTTTCCTGCTCCAACTTTCCCGAATGCAATGTGATCGTCAATAACCTCGACCAGCTTGAGGAGAAATACCCCGATCATCCAAAAACGGCTTATGTCGCTAAACCTAAAAAATGGGGAAAAAAGGGAGCCAAAGAAGCATCTACAAATAAAAAAGGCAAAAAAAGCGCCTCTGCAAAGAAAACCACTAAAGCCAAAGCGCCTCGAAAACAAGCAGCTCATCCCCTGTCCAAAGAGCTCCAAGCTGTAGTCGGCGCAACGGAGCTTTCCCGCCCAGAAGTTGTCAAAAAAATGTGGGATTATATCAAAGAACACAACCGCCAAGATCCTAAAAACAAACGCCTCATCATTCCCGATGCGAAGCTTTCCAAAGTCTTTGGCAGCAAAGAGCCGATCGACATGATGAAGATGGCGGGGCTCCTATCTAAGCATATTGGTTAAGCGCAATAGACATCTTGCATAACCTCTTGCCCTTGCCCTTGCCCGTGCCCGCATACGCATCAAGCTAAGCCTCCACAAACTGTTTATTTTCAGTGCCTTTAGTGTATAAACATTCGAAAGAAATACCCAGCTCTACAGAGGCTTGGGTAGTTTTCCGTTTGCGTTTATCTTTGCACAACGTCTTTAAGACTTCTTCCA